>NZ_MLHJ01000118.1 GCF_001998965.1 Rodentibacter rarus | reverse complement strand
TTGCATGATCATTAACAGTTGAATTTAAAGTTGGTGATGCATCAACCCTTGAAATTGCTACAGCATAATGATGAAACCGATCACTGATATAGGTGAATGCCTGATTAGTACAGCAGAACGGGACTATTTCTTTAAACCGTCATTGAAAGCAATGGCGGTTCTCGGTTCTCCTGTTGAAATTGTGCAAATCTATGCTGAACTTCACGGCTCAGAAGTTAGGGCATTGCTTGATAAAGTTAGTACAACCTCAACCGTATTTCAAGAGTATGTATTTGATGTGATTTATTCCCCTGTTTTTGGGCGGAAAATCTTACAACACGCAATGAATGTGTTGTGCGCCTGTTGTGAAGAGGATGTTTCGGAATTAATCGGGGAATGGAAGGCGGGAGAACGTGGCTTAGTTTATGTTCGTGGCGCATTGCCCTATTCTGATGTGATTACACTTGCCCGGCATTTAATGATGCACGGTGTAATTGGTTGTTGTCCGTTAGATGTTCCGGCAAATAAAAGCGTAGGAAGTTATTCAAATGAATTTCAAGCGATTGAATATATCAGTCTTGTGCGTACTGCTTTCGGGTTGAGCCGACAAGATGCGGAAAATCTAACTATGACAGAGTTTCAGCAGTTAATTAAAAGCCAGCAACCGCAGAAAAAAGCCCGCCATTTCACCGATGACGAATATGATCGGATAATGGCGGAATATGAACAATCTCGGTTAAGCGAGGGATAATTTTAGTTGTTTGCCTAATGCTTCAAAAGCACGATCAATTGTATTAATTTTCGTGTTATGGCGTAAGTTCATTATACGTTGAACTTCTGCCGGGCTTGCATCAAGTAATCTCGCTAGACTTGCTTTATTGATATTGCGCTTTACCAATTCATTATGTAGTAGCACTTTTGCGACCATTAATGTCGGTAATGCGATAGCATACTGCCCTTTTTGGATCTTATCCGGCATTGGGATTTCTTTATCCATATCAAAGTAATCCTCAAGATAGGAAATTAGCAAATCCTCGCACATTTCTTTGGTTTCTTCGATGGTTTCACCTTGGGTAAAGCCGCCGAATTGCGGGAAATGGGCGACATAACCGCTTTTTTCATCAGGTTCAAAGATAGCGGGATAAAATAACATCATTTACTCCTTATCAAGAAAAGCCCCCTTTAACAGGGGCTTTGGATTATTTTAAGCCTAGTTGCTTTTTTACCCCTTCGACTAAACCTGTTTTCAGTTCTTCGCTTGGGTGTCTAGGCAGTCTGCTGATTTTGCCGTTGTAATAGAGTTTTAAATGCTTTTTACCATTTTCTGCTATTACGCCCTGCTCTTTCAGCCATCTTAAAAACTCACTTTGTTTCATTATTCCTCCGTGTTTTTTAAGATAGTTTTATTATATACATTTTTGTATATTTGTAAAGCAAGAATGTATACAAATTTGTATATTTTCTTTGAGGTGATTAAATGTCAAATAATATTGGTGAAATTTCATATACAGTTAGTTTAGAGCTTGAACAATTACTTATAGGGAGTAAGAAAGTCAGTTCAGCAATGGATGATCTTGGTAAAGCCGGTGATAAAGGGGCTAAATCCATTGATAATCTCGATAAACTACTTGTTGAATCACGCAAGCGTTTTGAAGAGTTGGAGAAAAATTCAGGTATTGCTTCGGATAGGCTAAAAGAGCTTTCTATTAGTTCAGAGACAACTAAAAACAAGCTGAAAGATTTATTGCTTGAATTAGCCGATACGCGTGAAGAATTTTATCAACTTGCGACAACATCCGGTGCCTCAAGTGAAAAAATCAAAGAGCTTGCCCTTAAATTTAATCAAACTTCGGCAGCGATTAAAACTGCACAGAACGATCTTGCAACAATGAATACGCGAATGAGCCAAGCCGCAGGTGCCGTAAAACAGGCAAGTGGGGCAATGGGTAATATGCGTGGTGTTGCGGGACAATTAGGTTATCAAATTCAAGATATAGCCGTTCAATTACAGATGGGGCAAAATGCCTTTATGGTATTTGCGCAACAGGGATCGCAAATGCTATCAATTTTAGGACCTATGGGGGCGGTTGCCGGGGCTGCGGTAGCGATTGGCGGGGCGATTGCCGGTGCTTTATTACCGAATTTATTTGATTCTACTGATGCCTCAAAAGCATTAACACAAGCGCAAAAAGAACTTGGTGAAGTTATTACGAAGACGGATGATAATATTTTAGTTTTATCTGAAAAAATTGCGAAATTAGCGAAAGAAAATGAAGGAATAGCTCGTTCTAAAATTGCTGTCGCAATGATTGATGCCAAAAACGCCCTTAAAGCGGCCGGTGATGCCAGTTCCGAAGCGTTAAATAAATTGACACCATTTTTTAATGCGATTGATAGTGATTCGGTGATTAACGCTGTTAAGAACATTCGCAAATTTAGCCGTGAGGGCGAATCGCTTTCAAGTACGCTACAACGTGTGAACAACAGTATTTATGGTTCAAATTCAGCTATTAATGATTTTACTAATACGGCACGCACTTTCTCTGCTTCGCTAAGTATCTCACAGACTGAAGCACAAGAATTACTCGGACTTTGGGCTGAAATGGAAAAAACAAAAAGCCCCGAATCTATTCAAAACCTAGCTACCTACCTAAATGTGTTAAGTGAACGATATGGTAATACTAACGAAACATTAACTAAATTAACCCGTGAAATAAATGAAAATTCAGGTGCAGCGTTTGATGCAGAAAAAGCTATTGAGATGCTAAAAGCAGCGTTAGATGATTTAGCGGGGGCCGCAAAAGCATCTGAAAGCGGTTTAGCCGGCAATATTGCCAAAATGGATCAAATAGCTGAAGCCGCCAAGCGTTCCGCTGACACGATTGCAATGACTGAACGGCAAAAAGCAAAATATTTAGCAACCGCACTTGCCGTTACTGATGCGGATAAGGAACATTTGGAGAAAGTCGTCATTCCTTCTATTGACGCATCATTCGATAAAATTGAAGCGTATAAAAAAGAGCAGGAAGCCTTAAAGGAACGTGAGCAAGCAGACAAAAAAGCGAAAAATGCCGCAGAGGCAGCAGCGAAAAAAGAAGCGAATGAAAAAGCGAGGGTTGTTGAGCAATTGGCGCAACTAGCACAACGTTATGAAATTGCAACATTACGCCAAAAGGGGTTTACCCTTGAGGCGGCAAAGATGGAAACCGTGATGCAACTTGGCGCAGCGGCTACCGAAGAGCAGAAAAAGCAAGCGGAGCAACTAGCCGAAAAAATTTATAACGTCACAACGGCAATGAGTAACTTTGATAGTGTGATGAGCAAGGCAAAGCCGACTTATCAGCTTGATATTGATTTTGCCAAAGATACACAATCTCTCGATGAAGGCATTGCGGCTTATAAAGCTAAAATCGCAGAGGCGGAACAAGAGATTGCGGCAATTCGGGCAGCGAGCGGGGTTAATCCTTTGTCTGTTAATTCAGAACAGCAAATTGCGGAACTTACTGCGGCTAAAGAAACTTATTTAGCCTCAATTATGGAAGCGGAAGAGGCACGCAAGATACTTGAAGATGAATATCGAGAAAAACGCATTGCGGCTGAATGGGAGGCGTGGAAACGTTCATCTGAGGGGGCGGCAATACTTGGTAATGCCTTAGATGCGATGGCTGGTAGCGGTAGTGGTGCGATAGCCGGACTGCTTTCCGGTACAATGTCGTTGAAAGATGCGTTTCGCTCAGTAGCAAATACTGTTTTTAATAGCGTGATTAGTAGTATTGTTGAGATGGGAATGGCGCAAGTTCGCCAAATGATGATCGGGCAGGCAATGGCGAAAGCGACTACGGCGGCGCAAACGGCTCAAGCTGCCGCACTTTCTGCGGCTTTCGCAACACCGGCTGCGTTAGTTTCTTTGGCGACTCAAGGTGCAAATGCGATACCGGCTAAGGCAGGAATCGCAACAACAATAGCCTCAACAAAAGCATTGGCTATTACAGGTCGAAAAAATGGCGGCGTGATGTCAGCCAATCAAATGTATCGTGTAGGGGAAAATAATCAGCCTGAAATTTACCAAGCGAAGAATGGAATGCAATATATGATTCCGGGTAATAGCGGGCGAATGTTTAGCAATAAAGAAGTTAGCAAACGGAATGGCGGTGGTAGTTCATCACAAACGATTACGATCAATATGACAAATCACTTTGAGTCAAAAGATCAATCTAACGATCATTCGGAATGGACTAGCGAATTAGTCGATAAAATTCGCGGTATGATTCAATATGAATTACGGGAGGCAAGACGTGACGGGAACGCTGGAGCGTTTTAATTGGGCGGTGCAAGGTGGTTATTCTGTTTCGCACGAACCAAATATAATCAATAATGAGCTTGGGGATGGTTATTCTCAACGTGCGCCAAAAGGATTAAATCACGATTTAGTGAATATTTCCGGCATACGCTGCATTTGTAATTCATCTAATGCTAAATCCTTACGAGCATTTCTTTCTAAACGTGGCGGGTATCAGGCGTTTTTGTGGTATTGTAGCCAAGAAGATCGGGATGTAAAAGTCTATTGTCCTTCTTGGAGTAGCACGCAAAATGGTGGCATTACAACGTTTACAATGACATTTAAAGAGGTGCTGTAATGGGCGATCCAAAATTAAAGGCGGAACTGGCAAAACTTGAGCAGTCCGCCTTAATTGATCTATGGGAAATTGATTTAACAAAGCATTTTGATAAAGAAGGTAATGCCGGCGAACTTTATCGCTTTTATGCCGGTGCAGGATTAAACGATAAGCCTATCATCTGGCAAGGTAAAGAATATGTTCCCTATGGTGTGGCAACAAGCGGTTTTAAATTGTCTTCACAAGGTGCAAGTAATCGCCCTACACTTTCTTTAGGCAATATTAATGGATTTGTGACCCGTATTATTTACGCTTATCAACAATGTCTTGGTGCAATTGTAAAGCGTAAGCGTGTTTGTGTTCGGTTCTTGGATGCGGTCAATTTTGAGAACGGCAATCCATACGCCGATCCGAGTATTGAGACGGTTTCAATTTTTGTTATCGAACAGCTTTCTTCACATAAAAGGGATCTAGTTAGTTTTGTTTTGGCTACACCGGTAGAGATGGACGGTGCGCAGATTCCTTGCCGCACAATTTTAACAATGTGTTCTTGGCCGTATCGAGGACCTGAATGTGGTTATACCGGTCCGCCGGTAGCAGATGAAAAAGATCAACCAACAACCGATCCGGCAAAAGATAAATGTAGCCATTGTCAAACAGGTTGTAGATTTAGGCGTAATCTTGCTAATTTTGGCGGATTTCCGAGTGTAAATAAATTGGGGTGATAATGGAAACCTTGAATACATCAATTATCGCTTACGCAAAATCAAAGGAACCGCACGAATGTTGCGGTTTTGTTGTTTTAAAACAGGGGGAAAATCAACCGCACTTTTTGCCTTGTGAGAATATCGCAGATGATCCTATGAATTATTTCGAAGTTTCGCCTGAGGATTTTATCAAGGCGGAAGAAATGGGCAAGATTCTAGCCTTAGTTCATTCTCATCCGAACGGTGAACCTAGGTTGAGTCTAGCGGATCGGCAAATGCAGTGGCAATCGGATTTAGACTGGTGGCTTGTTTGTGGCGATGAGATTTATCAATTCCCTAAAATCGCTCCGTTAATCGGTCGTAGTTTTGAACACAGTGTACAGGATTGTTACACACTTTTTCGTGATTTTTATTATTTATGCGGTTTTGATTTTCCTGATTATCCACGTGCTGATGAATGGTGGTGGCAAGGGGAAAATCTTTACCTCGATCATCTTGAAGAGCACGGATTTTATCAAATATCAATCGAAAATATTCAGATCGGCGATATTGTGTTAGTGCGGATCGAATCGCCTGTACCAAATCATGCGGCGATTTATGTCGGTGATCAAATGCTTTTACACCACGCCCCAAAACGTTTATCAAAAAGAGATATTTTCGATGGCTATTGGCTTAAATATACGCATTCAATTTGGAGACATAAAGAATGGTCAATGTCAAATTCTACGGTGGTCTTAGACAATTTGGTAGCCAATTTAGGCTAAATGTAAAGACTGTGTCTGAAATTGTAGAGGCATTAACGCAGCAACGGAAAGGATTGAAAAGCTACTTATTACAAGGTTTTTTTAAAGTGAGAATTGGGCGAAATCTCTATTTAGATTCTCGCTATGCGGAGCATGAAATTCATCAAGAACTCGATGAAAATTGTACCGTGCATTTTACACCGGTATTAGCCGGTGCCAAAAAAGGCGGGCTTTTTCAAACTATCGCCGGGGCTGTACTTGTCGTGGTTGGCGCATTGACATGGTGGACTGGCTACGGGGTTTATGCTGTGGGTATGGGGGTCGCATTAATGGCAGGCGGTGTTGCACAAATGCTAACGAAAACCCCTG
Organism: Rodentibacter rarus; assembly: GCF_001998965.1. Taxonomy (GTDB): domain Bacteria; phylum Pseudomonadota; class Gammaproteobacteria; order Enterobacterales; family Pasteurellaceae; genus Rodentibacter; species Rodentibacter rarus. The sequence continues at coordinate 4,183 of NZ_MLHJ01000118.1, read as the reverse complement.
ACCCGAACAATGGTAGTGATCGTCAGGATAAACAGCGATCAACAGGGTTTTCTAATATCGCGAATATGGTTGCGCAGGGTAAGGCAATAGCATTGTGTTATGGGCGTTTCCGTTGTGGTTCGTTAATCCTATCACAAGGGATTCGCACATACGATGCGGAAAATGAAGCGCAAAAGAAACCGGCAGAACGCCGCGATGGGTTATTGTTTAGCAAGGCATTAGCATAAGGAAAGAAAAATGGGTAAAGGTGGCGGCGGTGGCGGGCATACGCCCTATGAAGCACCGGAATCGAATAAATCTAAACAGAGTGTACGCATTGTTGAAGCGGTTTCTGAAGGGGGGGTAAAAGGTCTTGTTGACGGGATGAAATCAATTTATTTAGATGATACACCCGTTCAAAATCGTGATGGTAGCTTTAATTTTAGTAATCTTAATTGGCAAGGACGGAAAGGCCTTGCGGTTCAAGATCAGCTTTCTCATTTTGATACTTCTGAACGCGAGGTAAATGTCGGGAAAGAGGTGAAAAAATCCTCACCGTTGACTCGCACGATTACAGATAGCAATGTGGCACGATTACGGTTACATCTTGGTGTTAGTAGTCTATTTAAACAAAACGATCAAGGGGATACACACGGTTCAAGTGTCAATTTCATTATTACAGTAGGAGATCGTAGTTATCCTTTTAATATCACCGGTAAACATAGCTCACAGTATTTGCGCCAGTTTGATATAGATGATCTACCGGCTGTTCCGTTTTTATTAAAAGTAGAGCGCGTAGAGCCTGATTCTACATCTCAACGCTTACAGAATAAAACCCTTTGGGCGAGCTATACGGAAATTATTGAAGGGGAATATACCTACCCTCATACCGCTTTAATGGGGATTGAATTTGATTCTGAATATTTTAGTTCAATTCCGACTCGAGGCTATGAGATTTACGGTATTGAATGTTTGGTACCGTCAAATTACGATCCGGTTAAACGTACTTATTCCGGTGATTATTGGGATGGGACATTTAAGCCTGAATGGACTGATAATCCGCTATGGGTTCTCTATGATTTGATGACAAATAAACGTTATGGACTTGGGAATCGTATTGAGGGATTTTCTATCAATAAATGGGCGTTCTATACTGCCGCACAATATTGCGATCAATTGGTGCCTGATGGTTTTGGAGGAAAAGAACCACGCTTTACTTGTAACGTATGGATCAATGAATCACGTAAAGCCTATGACTTAATCAATGATATTTGCTCGTGTTTTCGTGGTTTACCGGTATGGAATGGATCGGAATTTTCCGTGGTATTGGATCGCCCGGCTGATCCTGTGTGGACCTATACTAATGCGAATGTTATTGATGGTGAATTTGAGTATTCCTCTTCTGCCAATAAAGATCGCCACAACTCTATTCAGATCACCTATTTTGATAAATTTGATAGCTACAAAAGTGCGATTGAGCTTGTTCAAGACGATCAAGATGTAGCGAAAAATGGCTTAAAACAGTTAAAAAAGGCGGCTTTTGGTTGTACTTCTCGGGGGCAGGCTTTCCGCACCGGAAAATGGATTTTAGAAACCGAACGCCTTGAAACTGAAATGGTGACCTTTACCGTTGGGCGTGAGGGATTGGCAAATATTCCGGGTGATATTATTCGTGTAGCGGATAATTATTTTGCCGGCACAGAGATTGGCGGGAGAATCATTTCAATTGCCGGAAAAATTATTACGGTAGATCGAGAAGTTACGCTTACCGGAGCTAAACAGGTATTTTCTTATATTGATGGAAAGGGCAAAGAACGACACGCTAAAATTGCTGCGGTAAAGAAAAAACAAATTACGTTGATTGATCCGCCGATGGGGATTATTGAACAGCACCCTTGGACACTCTCAAACGAAAGTCTTACAACAAAATTATATCGCTGTATTACGGTTCAAGAAAAAGATGGTAAAGATCAGTTCATTATTTCCGCTATTCAGCACGAACCTCAAAAAGAGGCTATTGTTGATAATGGTGCGAGATTTGAACCCCGTGAAACCACTTTATTTAATACGCCTAAAGTCGGCGATATTCAAATTAATATAGGACCGGATGGAAAAGTCCGTACCTTAGCGGAAACAAGCAACGGAATCGGGTTAATTACCTATGATATTTTCATCTATAAAGAGGCGAAGTTATATTCATCTAAACTAGGGAGAACAACAACCGAACTTGAGTTAGACGATCTTGAAAATGGCGAATACACGGTTGTGATTCGCGCTAAAAATGAGAAGGGGCAATTGCTTAATGAAAAGGCTAAATCTTTCACCATCGACCGCCCGCCGGCACCCACAGGCGTTCGGGCGACAGGGGGCTTAGGCAGTATTACACTTGAATGGGATTGGGTGAACGAAGCGACAGCGACTGAGATTTTTTCCTCAGAAACAGACGATATTAAAACGGCAAAACGCATTGCCAAAGTGACCGCTCAGTTATACACCCACGAAGTGGGGGCAAAACAAGTGCGGTATTATTGGTTGCGTCATACCCGTGGGATTAATGTCGGACCGTTTCATCAACAAGCCGGCTTGCGGGCAGAAAGTGCGGTCGATATTGATGCAGAATTAGCCTTGCTCAATGAAAAACTGTCACAAAATATTATCAATGATGTGATTGATACCGCCTTGCCGGCACGCCATCTTGAGCCGATTCAAACGGTGGCAGGGTTGGATGTAAATACGTTCACCGGTTACAACCAAGTTCACAACACGGCAGATGGCAAGCTCTATACTTGGAATGGGAAGGCTTATAGCCACAAAGTCAGCACGAATGACCTAGAGGGGCAAATTACCGCCAATCAGCTTGATTCTGACCTGATGGCGCAATTAGATTCCACACAAAATATTGCTAATGCAGCGAATCTTAGCGTTCAGCAATTGCAAGGGAATCTCACTCAAGAAGTCAATCGCATTAATCAGTCTATTCGGAAAGAAAGTGCGAACCTGACGAAAAAAGTGCAAGCGGAAGCCAAAGCCCGTGGAACCGCCATCACGCAGTTGCAAAATACGGATAGGCAGCAAGCCCAACAAATCACAACCCTGACAACCCAAGCCGAGCAAGCGTTGACGGGATTAACGGAAGAGCGCAACGCCCGCATTGCCGGGGATAATGCCGAATCGATGGAAAGAACGGCACTCACGGCAAGGGTAACGGCAGCGGAAAGCGGTATCACCCAATTACAACGCAGTGTCGCCAATCAAACAACGGCATTAAGTGAGGCAGGCCAACATCTTAGTGCTAAGATTGATGGGCTGCGTGTTGGGGGACGGAATTACCTACGTAGTTCCCTTGACTTCTCCGGTTATTGGCGTTTTGGTAAACACGCCAATGAAACCGGGCGTGTTTTTACAGAGAATAACGAAATTGTTATTGATTCCCAAACTGCCAATTATTCAGCGGCAATGCAAATAGCGAAAGAGGGGACACGGAGTCATACCGCAAATTGTAGTGAAACATTAAAAGACCTACCTAGCGCTATTTACACGGTATCGTTTGAAGCGAAAGCATCGGTTAATGGTGCAATACGTGTATTATTGCGCCAGCAGTTATTACCATCGGGGACGAAAGATACCTATAAATACATCACTATTGATAGTCAAGATTGGAAAAAATATACGATTCAATTGGATTATCGCCAAGTAACAAATTTAAACTATGTACAGTTTGAGTTTACTTGTTATTTAGTCGGGGCAGAAATAAGGCTACGTAAAGTGAAACTTGAACGTGGCACGATTGCGACCGACTGGACACCCGCACCGGAAGATGTGGAGGAGAATATTGCCAATGTCTCGGCAGACTTGGTTTCTTATCGACAAACACAAGCTGCAACAGATAGCGCTCAAGCAACCCAACTTAATGCCCTTACCACCCGAATGACGGGGGCGGAAAGCAATATTACCAAAGTTGAACAGTCTGTTATCACGCTAAATAGCTCAACGGCAACAAGGCTCAATCAGCTTACGGCTAATCTGACGAAAGCTCAAACGGATTTGACGGCGAAAATCACCGCAGAACAAACCGCTCGGGCTAACGGAGACAAATCCCTCGCCAGCCGTATTGATACGGTCAATGCCTCGGTAAATAACGCTAAAGCGCAAATCACCACGGTAAGCCAAGCGGTTGCCGATGTAAACGGCAAACTGAGCGCTA
>NZ_MLHJ01000117.1 GCF_001998965.1 Rodentibacter rarus | reverse complement strand
ATGGCTTTTTCCGGTATTATGTAGCAAATGCATAAAACAGAAATTTTAACCAAAACATAGGGACACACTGCGTGTGTCCGTTATAAAATCAAATTATTTCAATAGGTTAAAACTCGGACACACGCAGTGTGTCCCTACAAGATAACAAAAAACAACGTTGTGCAACTGCTGCATAATACGGAAAAATCATCGAGTTTTTTAGCCGCACTTTTCATCTTATTGTTCGGCAAATTGGTGAATTTTCTCTGAATTTAAATGCCCCGGTACGGTTTTTTTCACCTTCAGCTCAGGATCTAAAAAAACATTAAAAGGATAACCACGCACACGGGCACGCTCAATGATTTCCCCTTTTTCATCCAGTAATAGGGTGATATTTTTGTAATCTAAACCTTTGTACCATTCAATAAATTCTGTGGTCGATTTTTCCCCTTTATGAGAAGGTGAAACCACCGTGATAATGGTAAAGTTTTGCGGTGGATTAGCACTTAACTCATCAATTTCTGCCAAGCCGACTAAACAGATAGGGCACCATGATGCCCACATTTTGATATACACCGGTTTGCCTTTATATTGCTCAAGGGATATCGGTTGATTGTTGACATCCTTAAGAGGAACATCCACCAAATTGGTGGCGAAAGCTTGAAGGCTGAATGTCATAAATAAGATTGAGAGTAATTTTTTCATTTGTTTTCCGCTAAAAATATTGGTCTGATAAACAACTGTTGATCTATGATATTTTGTCTGGTGTGTAAGGCATTTACACACCTGATCCACGTTATTTTTTAATGGTCTTCACTAAATAGCCATATCCGGCTTTTTCCATGTCTGCCAAAGGAATAAATTTGATAGAGGCACTGTTGATACAATAACGTAAACCACCTTTGTCTTTTGGGCCATCATCAAAAACATGCCCTAAATGAGCCTGACCACTGCGACTTAGCACCTCAGTGCGTTGCATATTAAAGCTATTATCGGTTTGATAATGCACCACTTCTTTGGCAATAGGGTGGGTGAAACTTGGCCAACCACAGCCTGATTCAAATTTATCATTGGAGGAAAACAGCGGTTCACCGGTGGTGATATCCACATAAATACCCGGTTGGAAATTATCCCAATATTCATTACTGAAAGAACGTTCGGTGTGTTTTTTCTGCGTGACGGAATATTGCAACGGCGTTAACGTGGCTTTGAGGGTTTCATCGCTGGGTTTGGGATAATCTTTTTCGTTAATCATGGGTTCGTCTGCTTGGGTAATGTCGATATGGCAATAGCCATTGGGATTTTTTTTCAAATAATCTTGGTGATATTCTTCCGCTTCGGTGTAGTTTTTAAGGGGTTCTACTTCAATTTGAATTTTATTTTTGTATTTTGTTTGAAGTGTGGCAATCGCACGGTCGATGATGATTTTATCTGCGCTATCTTGATAGTAAATCCCAGTGCGATATTGACGGCCTCTATCATTTCCTTGCTTGTTTACACTGGTTGGATCAATCACTTTAAAATAATATTGCAGCAATTTATCCAGTGAAATTTGGTTGGTGTCGTAAGTGACTTTAACCACCTCGGCGTGATCAGTGACAGCAAGTAGCGCATAACTGGTTTTATCTCTGTTGCCATTGGCATAACCCGAAACCGCATTTTTCACACCATAAATTCGTTCCATATAGGCTTCCACGCCCCAAAAACATCCCCCGGCTAAATAAATTTCACGTAGATTTTGTTGATGTTCTGTCATCATGTTTTGCTCCTTATTTTGTCGTGATATGGTTTTTTCTACTGCCAAGAGCGGTTGGCTTGTGGCACAAAGTGCGGTGAAAAATAGAAAGATTTTGGAAAATTTCATTGACAATACCTCCTTTAATATTCAAATGATATTGTTTTAGACGAGGAAGACCTTCATTTCTTACCGATTTTTTAAATCAGGGAGGATTGGAAGGTCAAAGTGCGGTAAAAATCACGGACTTTTTACTCACAAATTCTGAGATGACGTTGGGATTTATCTAAAATCCCCTGCTTTTTCAATTCTCGGCTAATACGAATAGCGGTTTCGGTTTCGCAGCCACAAAATTCAGCGACTTCACGATAGGTCCAAGGGTAATTCGGGTAGTTTTCCGTTAAATTAGTAATCGCCTCCACCACACGATCATAACTTCGTTTATAAGCCGTATTGGTTAAACGATGTTCCGCATCATAGAGTTCATTGGCTAATTGTTTAATCAAATACTGTGAAAATTGAGGGTTTTCTGCTAGAAAAACGGCCTGGGAAACCGGGTGAATACGAATGATCTCAGCATCTTGCAATACTCGGGCGGTGCAATGATAGGATGTGCCACTAAATAGCGTACGAAAGCCGAAATACTGATTAGTGTGATATAAACGGATGAGTGTTTCTTTTCCATTTTCTAAACTATGGTAAAGCCCCACAAGCCCTTGCTGTAAAAAGTAGAAAACTTGTGCACTTTCACCTTGAGAGTAGATCAAACTATTACGCTCAAGTGTTTTACTTTCCGCTATACGACATTGCGTTAAAACTTCAGGCAAATGAAACATTAATATAAAAATCCCTAAAAAATCTTTCGCTTGTTTCACTATACAAATTCTTTCATAGAAATACCACGAGCAAAGTTCAAAAGTGTTAAGTGGGTAACAAAATTTTGATTGAGAAAAGAGAAAACCACCCTTTCGGGTGGTTTTTTTAGGCTAATCGACCAAATCTGCCGGCGTGCACATCATTGAATGCTTCAATAATTTGCTCACGGGTATTCATCACAAATGGTCCATAACCCACAATTGGCTCATTGATCGGTTCACCAGTCAAAATCAACAATTTTGCTTCATTGTTTGCTTCGATCAGGACATCGCTACCGCCACGCTCAAAGGTGACTAATTCACCACGGCGGGCAATGGCATCGCCACCGACTTGGATTGTCCCTTCTAATACCAGGATCACCACATTATGACTTTCCGGCACGCTAAAGGTGTGTGTGGAATTTGCATTCATCGTGGTATCCCACATATTAATCGGGGTAAAGGTTTCTGCTGAACCTTTTGTATCCAATAATTCACCGGCAATTACCCGTACAGAACCCGCATTATTTGGGAGTGTCACCACCGGAATATCCGCTGATTTAATGGTTTGATATTTCGGTGTGGTCATTTTGTCTTTTGCCGGTAAATTGACCCAAAGTTGCACCATTTCAAATAATCCGCCTTCTTTGGCAAATTTTTCTGAGTGCATTTCTTCGTGCATCACTCCGGAGCCTGCGGTCATCCATTGCACATCACCTGTCCCGATAGTACCGCCGCCACCGTAAGAATCTCTGTGAGAGACTTCGCCTTGATAAGCGATAGTGACGGTTTCAAAACCACGATGTGGATGCTCTTCCACGCCACGTAAACCAAATTCGGAATTATCACGACGACCGCCTTGGAAAAATTTCGGCGGGTTGTAATCCATTAAAAGAAATGGATCGAGATTTTTATCTTTGTCGTTATAACTAAACATTGATGCTACATGGAAACCATTACCGACCCAGTGTTTTTCAGGTGCGTTGAAAACATTTGCGACTTTTTTCATTGTTATCTCCTTAATTTGTGTTAGAACCTATCGTTCTGTTGATGGCGTGCATTATACGCTTAGCAGAAAGTGAATAAATAGGCTTTTTGTTAAAAGATATTTTACTATTGTGAAATAATAAAGTGGGTTAGTCATTTGGTTATTATCATTTTCTTATAACTAAACAGTCTAACTCATAAATAAATCGTCTTGTTTTTTGTTAAATAGGGCTTTTATAATCCCAATATTGCAAACACATTATTTAAGAGGAACGATTATGAAAACATCCTTTTTTTCCACCGCACTTTTCTCCGTAGGATTAGCGTTTTCCACCTTAGTAAACGCCGGTGAAATTGCCGACCGTGTAGAAAAAACGAAAACATTATTAGTGGGAACAGAAGGCACTTATGCCCCTTTCACTTTCCACGATAAAGACGGCAAACTCACTGGGTTTGATGTGGAAATTATTGAGAAAATTGCACAAAAGTTAGGCTGGAAAACAGAGTTTAAAGAAACCGCATGGGATGGAATGTATGCCGGTTTAAATGCGAAACGCTTTGATGTGATTGCTAACCAAACCAATCCAAGCCCGGAACGTTTGAAAAAATATGATTATTCTGCGCCTTATAATTACTCCGCCGGGGTGATTGTGACCCGGGCCGATAATGACAGCATTAAAACCTTTGCGGATCTAAAAGGGAAAAAATCCGCACAATCTGCTACCAGCAATTGGAGCAAAGATGCCCGTGAACAAGGGGCGATAATTGTGACCGTTGATAGCCTTGCACAAAACCTTGAAGCAGTAAAACAAGGGCGTGTCGATGCGACGGTGAACGATAAACTAGCCGTATTGGACTATCTCAAAAAACAACCGAATGCCGGTTTAAAAATTGCCGTAGAAAGCGATAAAAAAATCCCGACCGGCTTTGCTTTCTTAAAAGGGGAAGAAGAATTAATCACCAAAGTGAATCAAGCTCTTGAAGAACTTCGCCAAGACGGTACATTAAAACAACTTTCTATTAAATGGTTTGGTGATGACGTTACTCAATAATTTACTGGCAAGCCTTCCGTTTATGACTTCAGAACGGGCTGATTATGTGATCAGCTCGTTTTGGCCTATGTTGGAAGCTGCCATTTTATACACGATTCCCCTGGCTGTTATCGCTTTTTCCTTTGGATTAGTGATTGCGGTGATGGTGGCGGTGATTTGCACCTTACCCCAGCCCAATGTTCTCACCAAAATTTTGCAAAGCCTTTGTCGGATGTATATTTCGATCATTCGTGGAACCCCCATGTTGGTGCAAATTTTTATTATTTTCTATGGTTTGCCTGAGGTGGGCATCACACTAGATCCTTTCCCAACCGCCATTATTGCTTTCTCTATCAATATCGGGGCCTATGCCGCAGAGACGGTGAGAGCGGCGATTTTAGCTATTCCTAAAGGGCAATGGGAAGCCTCTTATGCCATTGGAATGAATTATTCGCAAGCCTTTATTCGCACCATTATGCCGCAAGCCCTACGCATTTCTGTTCCATCTCTATCCAATACTTTCATCAGCACGGTAAAAGACACCTCCCTTGCTTCATTGGTTTGGATTGCCGAGTTATTTCGTGTGGCGCAAAATATCACCGCAGAAAATTATGAATTTATTCTGATTTATAGTGAAGCGGCCTTGATCTATTGGATCTTCTGTTTTCTCCTTGCGATGGGGCAAATGCGTTTAGAAAAGCGTCTGTCACGCCATTTATAGGGAATTGTTATGTTAAAAGTCACCAATATTCAGAAAAATTTTAATGGTAATCAAGTGCTAAAAGGCATTGATTTTGAAATCAATAAAGGGGAAGTGGTCGCTATTTTAGGGCCTTCCGGTTCAGGAAAAACCACGTTTTTGCGTTGTTTAAATTTATTAGAACGACCGGAGCGGGGGCACTTGGTATTTACTGATGGCAGTTTAAACATTGACTTCAGCCGAAAAATCAGCAAATCCGATGAATTGAAATTGCGTCGTCGTTCTTCCATGGTGTTTCAGCAATATCACCTTTTTCCTCATCGCTCCGCCCTTGAAAATGTGATGGAGGGAATGGTGGTGGTTCAAAAACAACCCAAAGACCAGGCGCGTGAAAAAGCCCTTGCCTTGTTAGAAAAGGTGGGATTGAAAGACAAAGCCCTGTGTTTTCCTTCCCAACTTTCCGGCGGTCAGCAACAACGGGTGGGCATTGCACGTGCCCTTGCCGTTCAGCCTGATCTGATTTTATTGGATGAACCGACTTCTGCCCTTGATCCCGAATTAGTGGGTGAAGTATTGCAAACCCTAAAATTATTGGCAAAAGAAGGCTGGACGATGATTATCGTCACGCACGAATTGAATTTTGCCAAAGAGGTGGCGGATCGGGTGATCTTAATGGCAGAGGGGCATATTGTGGAACAAAACAGTGCGACCTTGTTTTTTGGCAGACCTCAGAAGGAGCGAACAAAGCAATTTTTGTTACAGGCAAAGATGAGCATGGATTTAGATTATTATATTTAAAGAAAACTGATAAAATTTCAGCTACGATATACAGCAATGCTCCGGTCTACGGACATTCAAAGTGCGGTCATTTTTGGAGAAGATTTTATGCGTGGTATTCAGTCAAACGATTCAGGTTATTGGCTCCTCACACAGGGGAGCCATTTGCATTTGGAGAATGAGGCGTTGCCCTGTGGCGCGGCAGAATCACTGGGTTTTACTGGTTTGAAGGGGATGATAATCGGCAAATGGGATGAACAATCCTTGTGGCTGATTGAAGAACAAAGCGGAGATTCTCGGGATTATGTGAATTTACGGGATCAGCTTTTTCTTCCCGAAGAAAAATTTTATTTATTAAGTCGTGGTATAGAAATTAATCATTTTCTGAAAACCCACCAATTTTGTGGTCGGTGCGGTCATTTAAATCAGCAAACGGAAGATGAACTGGCGATGCAATGTTGCCATTGTGGTTATCGCACTTACCCGGTTATTCACCCTTCTATTATTGTCGCTGTACGCCGTGGCACGCAGATTTTACTAGCCAATCACAAACGTCATTATCAACCAAATGGTGGAGTGTACACCACCCTTGCCGGTTTTGTGGAGGCAGGGGAAACTTTTGAACAGGCGGTTATGCGTGAAGTGTGGGAAGAAACGGGGATTAAAATCAAAAATATTCGTTATTTTGGCAGCCAGCCTTGGGCGTTTCCCAACTCACAAATGGTGGGTTTTTTGGCGGATTATGAGAGTGGCGAGATTCAATTACAAGAAGCGGAAATTCACGATGCGCAATGGTTTTCTTATCATCAGCCCTTGCCAGAATTACCGCCAACAGGTACTATCGCACGAAAATTAATTCATGCTACGCTTGAGCTTTGCCAAGCCGCAGATCACAAAAAGGAAAGTTAAATGTCTGCACTCAAAAATGATCGTTACTTAAAAGCCCTACTCCGCCAACCGGTGGATTGCACTCCGGTATGGATGATGCGCCAAGCCGGGCGTTATTTACCTGAATATAAAGCCACCCGTGCGCAAGCGGGGGATTTTATGTCCCTTTGTCGCAATGCGGAGTTGGCTTGTGAAGTGACTTTGCAGCCACTTCGCCGTTATGATTTAGATGCGGCGATTTTATTCTCTGATATTTTAACCATTCCCGATGCGATGGGCTTAGGGTTAAGCTTTGGTGCAGGGGAAGGGCCGAAATTTGCCAGACCGATTGAAAGTAAAAGTGCGGTTGAAAATCTTCCTATTCCTGATCCTGAACAAGAATTGCAATATGTGATGAATGCGGTGCGTACCATTCGCCGTGAATTAAAAGGGGAAGTGCCGCTTATTGGTTTTTCAGGAAGTCCATGGACATTAGCTACTTATATGGTAGAAGGTGGCAGCAGCAAAACCTTCAGTAAAATCAAAAAAATGATGTATGCCGAACCGCAAACATTACATTTACTGTTAGAGAAATTAGCCAAGGCAGTCACCCTTTACCTGAATGCTCAAATCAAAGCAGGTGCACAATCTGTGATGGTGTTTGACACTTGGGGCGGCGTATTGGGGCATCGTGAATATGTGGATTTTTCACTGCAATATATGCACAAAATTGTGGAAGGATTAGTGCGTGAAAATGAAGGTCGGGTTGTCCCGGTTACCCTTTTCACCAAAGGGGGAGGACTATGGCTTGAAGCTATTGCGAACACCGGTTGCGATGCCATTGGTTTGGATTGGACGGTGAACCTTGCCGAAGCCAAAGCGCGTGTTGGACATCAAGTGGCATTACAAGGCAATATGGATCCAAGTGTGCTTTATGCACCGGCTGCCCGTATCGAACAAGAAGTGCGGTCAATTTTAGCGGATTTTGGTGAGGGAAGCGGTCATGTCTTTAATTTAGGACATGGTATTCATCAAGATGTACCGGAAAGTGCTCCAAAAGTGTTTGTGGAGGCGGTTCACCGTTATTCCAAAACCTACCACCATAAATAAGGAATCGCAATGCAAAGAGCGTTAAGAAATCCTATTCATAAACGTTTAGAAAACCTCGAAAGCTGGCAGCATTTGACCTTTATGGCGGCATTGTGTGAACGTATGGCACCTAATTTCAAATTGTTTTGTCAAATGCACCATCAAGAAAGGGAAGGAAAAATCTATCAAAATATTCTCAACTTAGTTTGGGAATATTTAACCATCAAAGATATCAAAATTAATTTTGAAAATCAGCTTGAAAAACTAGAAAACATTATTCCCGATGTGAATGATTACGACAATTTTGGTGTGGTGGCTGCCTTGGATGCCGCAGAAGCTTTAGCTGAAATTTTACACGCCATCATTGCCGGTGAAACCCTCGAAAAGGCCATTGAAATTAGCCAAATTTCTTTAGGTACAATGACATTATTGTTGGAAACAGAAAATGGTCGTGATTTCTCAGAACAGGAATTAAAAGAAAATGAAGATATTCAAAGGGAATTGGATATCCAATGGCAAATTTATCGCTTGTTAAAAGATTGTGAAAAGCGAGATGTGGCACTGATTTTGGATCTAAAACATGAAATCAGGGCTGAATGTATATCCAACATTGGCATAGAATTTAAGCAATAACGTGAGATTTATCACAAATTTTAAAAATCTTGCTTTTATTTCCTTAAAAGTTAGATTATCCTTTCGCCCAGCTGTTGTTGCCTAGGCTGAACGCTTGGTAGCGCGCTTTATTAGATAAACAAAGTAAATTAACAAAAGGTACAAGTTATGAACAAAACAGATTTAATTGATGCAATTGCAAGTGCTGCAGAGCTAAACAAAAAACAAGCTAAAGCAGCGTTAGAAGCAACCTTAGATGCGATTACTGCAAGTCTCAAAAAAGGTGAGCCGGTACAATTAATCGGTTTCGGTACATTCAAAGTAAATGAGCGTGCTGCACGTACAGGTCGTAACCCACAAACCGGTGCGGAAATTCAAATTGCAGCCTCTAAAGTTCCAGCATTCGTATCCGGTAAAGCATTAAAAGATGCCATCAAATAATTGATATGAGAATGATGATAGACCCTGTTTTTTAACAGGGTTTTTTGTTGGTTAAAATCGCTTTACAAAAACATTACGCTTCTATAAACTTCCGAATCGAAATTTATCCCCATAAAATTTTAAATATCATCAAATGAAACGAAACTTCCAGCCTCGTAATACACAACAACGCCGACACGCCATTATGCAACTTTTACAACAGCAAGGTGAAGTAAGTGTAGAACAACTAGTTCTGTTATTCGACACATCAGAAGTAACAATTCGCAAGGATTTAACAGCGTTGGAAAGTAGCGGATTTTTATTGCGTAAATATGGCGGTGCAATCTTAATGCCGAAAGAAATGATTGATGAAAACGAAAATGAAGAACTTTCGAAACGAAAGTTTGTCATAGCCAAGGCGGCAGCAGAGCGAATTCGTGATCATAATCGGATTATTGTCGATAGTGGTAGCACGACAGCGGCGTTAATTAAACAGCTTAATCGAAAACAGGGGTTAATTGTGATGACAAACTCCCTTTCGGTGGCAACAGAACTACGGGCTTTAGAAAATGAACCAACATTACTGATGACCGGGGGGACATGGGATACCCGCTCTGAATCTTTCCAAGGTAAAGTGGCGGAGCAGGTGTTGCGTTCTTATGATTTCGATCAGCTTTTTATTGGTGCCGATGGCATCGATTTAGAACGAGGAACCACCACCTTTAATGAATTAGTGGGGTTAAGCCAAGTGATGGCCGAGGTGTCACGAGAAGTGATCGTGATGGTGGAATCTCAGAAAATTGGCAGAAAAATGCCCAATGTAGAATTAACCTGGCAGCAAATTAATGTATTGATTACGGATAGTGGGCTGTCAGAACAAGATAAACAGGCGATTTTGGCGCAGGGCGTAGAGGTCATCTGCGTATAAAGTGCGGTCAAAATTATCATTATTTTTTTAAAGTGTTAATCAATAAGGAAAACTTATGTGTGGTATTGTCGGTGCAGTTGCGCAACGTGATGTAGCAGAAATTTTAATCAATGGATTACATCGTTTAGAGTATCGAGGTTATGATTCAGCCGGTGTGGCAGTGGTCAACGAACAACATGAATTACAACGGGTACGTTGTTTAGGCAAAGTGAAAGCTTTGGATGAAGCGGTTGCGGTGAAACCGTTAATTGGCGGAACCGGTATTGCACATACACGTTGGGCAACCCATGGTGAACCTTCAGAAGCCAATGCACACCCACATGTTTCCGGCAATTTTGCGGTGGTTCATAATGGTATTATCGAAAACCACGAAGAATTGCGTGAATTATTAAAATCTCGTGGTTATGTGTTCCTTTCTCAAACGGATACCGAAGTGATTGCTCATCTCGTGGAATGGGAAATGCGCAGTACGGATTCTTTACTCGAAGCGGTTAAAAATGTGGTGAAACAGCTGACCGGTGCTTACGGTATGGTCGTAATGGATCGCCGTGAGCCGACACATTTAGTCGCCGCCCGTTCCGGAAGCCCTCTTGTTATTGGTTTGGGGATTGGCGAGAATTTCTTGGCTTCAGACCAGTTAGCTTTATTGAGTGTTACCCGCCGTTTTATTTTCTTGGAAGAGGGGGATATTGCCGAAATCACACGTCGTACTGTGGATATTTATGATGTTCAAGGGAATAAAGTGGAGCGTGAAATCCATGAATCTAACCTTGAAAATGATGCTGCAGAGAAAGGCAAATTCCGTCACTTTATGCAAAAGGAAATTTTTGAACAACCGACAGCTTTGATTAATACGATGGAAGGGCGTATCAATCACAACAATGTGATTGTGGAAGCTATTGGCAATGGGGCAAAAGCGATTTTAGAGAACGTCCAACATGTACAAATTGTGGCTTGTGGTACTTCTTACAATGCAGGTATGGTTGCTCGTTATTGGTTTGAAGCCCTTGCCGGCGTCAGTTGTGATGTGGAAATTGCTTCCGAATTCCGTTATCGCAAATTTGTTACTCGTCCAAATAGCCTATTGCTCACTCTTTCTCAATCCGGTGAAACGGCTGATACCCTTGCTGCTCTTCGTTTAGCGAAACAAAAAGGCTATATGGCGGCAATGACCATTTGTAATGTCGCAGGTTCCTCCCTTGTGCGTGAATCGGATCTTGCCTTTATGACACGGGCAGGGGTAGAAATTGGTGTGGCTTCAACAAAAGCTTTCACAACCCAACTTGCGGCAATGCTGATGTTGGTTACCGCAATGGGTAAACTCAATGGCAATATTTCTGATGAAAAAGAGAAAGAGATTGTTAAAGCATTGCATTCTCTCCCGGCTGATATTGAAAAATCCTTAGCTTTTGACAAAGACATTGAACTGCTTGCAGAAGATTTTGCTGAAAAACACCACGCATTATTCTTAGGCCGTGGCGAATATTACCCGATTGCGATGGAAGCCTCGTTGAAATTAAAAGAAATTTCTTATATCCACGCAGAAGCCTATGCCGCAGGGGAATTAAAACACGGTCCATTGGCACTAATTGATGCGGATATGCCGGTGATTGTAGTCGCACCTACTAATGATTTATTAGAAAAAGTGAAATCCAATATTGAAGAAGTGCGTGCCCGTGGCGGTCAGCTATATGTCTTTGCGGATAAAGAGGCTGGGTTTAGTGAAACGGAGGGCATGAAAATTATCACCATGCCAAACGTGAATGAAATTATTGCACCGATTTTCTATACTGTGCCAATGCAATTACTCGCATATCACGTGGCTTTAATTAAGGGGACAGATGTGGATCAACCTCGCAACCTTGCAAAAGCGGTGACCGTTGAATAAATAATTTACCCCATAAATTTGGACAGTTTATAAATTAAGCTAAATATTGAGCTCTGTACTGTACAGGGCTCAAATGTGATCGATCCTATCCCAAATTATATATAAACACCCATTTCAGCTTAACAGTAGTCCTCTAGGCGATCTCCAAAATCAATCATAAATTGATTCATAACCTGTTTCCGGTTTTTAATTGGCATTGCCCATTTTTATGTCTCTTCCATCTCAGCCATATCACCTTAAAGATGGAATCATTCGTTGGAAAGGTGTTACTCCCCGACGAATCACGCTATTAAGCGATTTCACCGCATTTGTAGTATAAATCACTTTTTGAATATCTGCAGGATAATCAAAAAATGTCATAATATTCCTCCGGTCATTTTCCCAACCTTTATTCACAAGTATAAATTCGCAAAATTTT
>NZ_MLHJ01000116.1 GCF_001998965.1 Rodentibacter rarus | reverse complement strand
AGGGCTAAATTTCAGATTTCGAGCCGTTGAAAAGGCGATTTTTTTGGGAAAAGCGGTAGGGACACACTGCGTGTGTCCGAATTTTAACCTATTGAAATAATTTGATTCTATAACGGACACACGCAGTGTGTCCCTACGTTTTGGTTAAAATTTCTGTTTTGTGCATTTGCTACATAATACCGAAAAAAACGCCCATTTCCACCGCACTTTTCGCCTTTATCCGCCTCTTGGTTTCAAGTATAATGGCGACATTTTTTATCACAGTAATCGTCAAAATTATGAGCAATCAATTCAATATAAAAACATTCCAAGGCATGATTCTCGCCCTACAAGATTATTGGGCAAAACAAGGTTGTACTATTGTTCAGCCCTTTGATATGGAAGTGGGGGCAGGTACATCCCACCCAATGACGGCATTGCGTGCATTAGGCCCGGAGCCGATGGCATTTGCTTATGTTCAGCCTTCTCGCCGCCCGACAGATGGTCGCTACGGTGAAAATCCAAATCGCTTACAACACTACTATCAATTCCAAGTGGTGATTAAACCTTCACCAGATAATATTCAAGAATTGTATTTAGGTTCTCTCGAAATGCTCGGTTTTGATCCGACCCAAAACGATATTCGTTTTGTGGAAGATAACTGGGAAAACCCAACCCTTGGTGCTTGGGGATTGGGCTGGGAAGTGTGGTTGAACGGAATGGAAGTGACACAATTTACCTATTTCCAACAAGTGGGCGGTTTAGAATGTAAACCGGTAACAGGCGAAGTGACTTACGGTTTAGAACGCTTGTCGATGTATATTCAAGGTGTGGACAGTGTGTATGACTTAGTTTGGTCAGACGGCCCGCTTGGCAAAACCACCTATGGTGATGTCTTCCATCAAAACGAAGTGGAGCAGTCCACTTATAATTTTGAATATGCCAACACAGATTTCTTATTCTACTGTTTCGATCAATACGAAAAAGAAGCGCAAGCATTATTGGCATTAGAAAAACCATTACCATTACCTGCCTATGAACGTATTTTAAAAGCGGCACACAGCTTTAACTTGCTTGATGCCCGCAAAGCGATTTCAGTGACGGAACGCCAACGCTATATTTTACGCATTCGAGCTTTAACCAAAGGGGTGGCCGAAGCCTATTATGCCAGCCGTGAAGCCTTAGGTTTCCCCGGTTGTCAAAAATAACCCGAAAAATGACCGCACTTTAGACAGGATTAAACAGGAGATAAAAATGACTGATTACCAATATCCAAAAGACATTTACACGGAAGCCGAACCGGATGTGAATACCTTGGCTCATCTTGGGCCTTTAGCCGGTATGGCTGGGATTTGGGAAGGCAAACGTGGGGTGGATATCAATCCGAAAGCGGAAGGTGCGGAGAAAGACCCCTATATCGAACGTATTGAATTACAACCCATTGATGCCCAAACAAACGGGCCTCAACTTTTTTATGGCTTGCGATACCACACCCGCATTGTGCAACCTAATGAAGTAGAAACTTTCCACGATCAGGTGGGCTATTGGCTTTGGGAGCCAGCAACGGGCAATATCCTATTTACATTAAGTATTCCCCGTGGACAAACCCTGATGGCAACAGGAAATGCCTCTGCCGATGCGAAAGAATTTACTGTACAAGCCGTGCGAGGTTCCCTTACTAACGGTATTATTTCTAACCCGTTTATTGAACAAAACTTCACTACGGAAAGCTATACCATTAAGGTGAAAATCAATGATGACGGCACTTGGTCTTACGAACAAGATACGGTGATGATTATCCCGAACTATGATGAACCTTTCCATCATACGGATAGAAACCGCTTAACCAAAATCGCAGAACCGACACTCAACCCAACTGCTTTGGCTGCGCAAGCACAATAGCGGCTTGGATAAGGGGGAAGCCTAATAATGAAACCTACCTTTGCAAAAATTTCCCGAAATTTAACCGCACTTTTCTGCCTTTTGATCTTTATTAATGAGGCAGGAGCGAGTGAACAAAAGGACTTATCATCAAAGGATTACCACTTAGATAAGGTGTTGATTTTTAGCCGCCATGGATTACGTTCACCGGTGGAAAAAGATCCACGGGAAATGGCTAAATATTCCCCTTATCCTTGGGCGAAATGGGATGTTCCATCCGGTTATCTCACACCGAAAGGCACGATTTTAGAAACCTATTTTGGACAATATTTGGGGCAGTGGTTTAAACAAAATGGCTTGCTCACCACAGAACGTTGTGCCACAGGTGAAGGCATTTTTGTTTACGCAAACAGTGTGCAACGCACCATTGCCACGGGGCAGGCGCTCATTGCTGGGGCTTTTGCCGGGTGTCATGTTGCTTTGCAACATCAAGGTAAAATAGGTGACGAAAAAGATCCCATTTTTCACACTCAGGCAAAAAATCTTAATATTGCCTTGATTGAACAGGCTAAAAAAAATGTTGATTTAACCGCTTTACAGCAAAAACTCGCCCCAAATTACGCTTTGTTAAGTGAACTGATCGATTATCAAAATTCACCAAATTGTTTACAAAAAGCCGAATGTGATTTGGCTGGAAAGCTAGGAGAATATCGTATCGAAGAGGGGAAATCGGTACGGATTACCGGTTCGATCAGCACCGCTAAAAAAATAGTGAGCAGTTTATTATTGGCACATTATGTGGGCAAATCACCAAACGAGATTGCTAATGGTAACATTGATAGCTTGCAAAAATGGCAGGCGATCAATGAAATCAAAAATGAATATTACCGAACGCTATTTAAAAATAATCAAGAATTGGCACAACATGTGGCTTACCCCTTGTTACAATTTATTCAGCAACAATTAGAGAGCGAAAATAAAATCATGCTCCTGGTGGGGCATGATTCCAACATTGTCGCATTGCTTGCCGCCCTTGGGGTGGAGCCTTATGAATTAGAAAATTCTTTGGAAAATATTCCCATCGGCGGAAAACTGATGTTTGAAGTGTGGAAACACAACGTAAGCGGTAAACCGAAATTTCGCTTGGAATATGTTTACCAAACCATCGAACAGTTAATCAATCTGACACCGTTAAATTTATCAACGCCTCCTCATCGCATTTCGCTTACATTGGCAGGTTGCAACAGGGAGAATGATGGCTTATGCGATTACACTGATTTTCAGCAAATTTTGCAGCGGAGCTTAGGGAATAAAACAGAAAAATGATGAAAAAAATTTTAAGTGCGGTGGTTTTTGCCGGTGTTTTAAGTGCTTGCAGCCAAACACCTCAAATGACACAAATTGTTGAAAAACGGGATATGTACGGTTGTTTAGTTTCTGCCGGAGAAAGTTTCTCTTACACAAAACAACGATGTATATCACCGCTTAACAGTGAAGAACACTATAAGCGAATGCGTGCAATTAGAACGAAGAACAAGATAATTCATAAATAATGTTGAAGCGGAAAATCAGTTTTTAGGAATCTGATATCCCTTGAATTTTTGTAGCTCAATTGGAGCAGTAGGGAATTTGGCTTGATACAGTAGGCTGTAAAGGGAGAGTAAGATTTCACGCATGATCAAATATCCCATTTTTGTACACCCTACGAGGCTACATAACTGTGCGTACAATTAAGTTAAACACACTAAGAGAGAAAATATAAATGGAAACATTAAAAACTATCGTAATTTTTATAATTTCATTAACCATTACTACATCATGCGGTGAAATATTTGACGCAATAAATGAATATTTCGAGCTTGGTATATATAGCAAGTCAAATTTAATAGTTATTCTGGGGTGGATAATCTTTTTGGGTTCATTTTGGTATCTTCGTGAATTAACTTATTATTTAGAAAGAAGAGCAAATATGTTTAATACTTTTATAAAACACATTTCAGTTGAAACAACCCCTAAATCAGGGAGGGTTGAGAATGTGTATTTTAAATTAGCTAAAAAGGATGAACAATATTTTTTTAATATTGCTCCAACGGATAGGAACTTAAAAAAAATAATAAAAATGCTAGATAATGTTTTATTGGAAAAAAAGAGTGTTATGTGCTACGGATACGATTATGCAGTTAAACATTTTTATATAGGAAATGACGAAATTTTTAATTGGCACTAGTTTCCGATAAAGCTTATTCATCTATAAAAATTGAATATTAACCTGATATAGAGAACAAACAATGACAACCCAAAACTTTCTAGTAGAAATCGGTACAGAAGAGCTGCCGCCAAAAGCTCTGAAAACATTAGCCACAGCCTTTGCAGATAATGTGCAGGCGGAATTGACTCAAGCGGGGCTTGCCTTTGAGAAAGTCGAATGGTTTGCTGCACCACGTCGTTTAGCGGTGAAAGTATTAGCACTTGCCACACAACAGCCGAGCAAGGAAATTGAAAAACGTGGGCCTGCGGTATCGGCAGCCTTTGATGCAGAAGGCAAGCCAACCAAAGCAGCGGAAGGCTGGGCGAGAGGCTGTGGGATCACCGTTGGGCAAGCGGAACGTCTTGCTACAGACAAAGGCGAATGGTTGGTTCACCGGGCAAAGATCGAAGGTCAGCCAACTAAAAATTTGCTTAGTGAGATTGTGGCAAATGCTTTAGCGAAATTGCCTATTCCAAAACCGATGCGTTGGGCGGACAAAACTGTGCAATTTATTCGCCCTGTTCATACCGTCACGATGTTGCTGGGAGATGAACTCATCGAAGGTGAAATTTTAGGGGTAGCAAGTGGTCGCACTATTCGTGGACACCGTTTCTTAGGTGAAGCTGAATTTGAAATCCAACACGCCGATCAATATCCGCAATTATTGCGTGATAAAGGATCGGTAATCGCTGATTTCAACGAACGTAAAGCGGAAATTCTGGCAAAATCTCAAGAAAAAGCGACCGCACTTGGTGGTGTGGCGGATATTGAGGACGATTTGCTCGATGAAGTGACTTCATTGGTGGAATATCCGAACGTGTTGGCAGCAAAATTTGAAGAGCGTTTCCTTGCTGTGCCTGCGGAAGCCTTAGTTTATACCATGAAAGGCGACCAAAAATACTTCCCGATTTATGATAAAGACGGCAAATTATTACCGCACTTTATTTTCGTATCGAACATTAACCCGGATGATCCAAGTGCGATTATCGAAGGGAATGAAAAAGTGGTTCGTCCACGTTTAACCGATGCGGAGTTTTTCTTTAAAACCGATTTAAAACAAAAATTGGTGGATCGCTTACCACGTTTGGAAACCGTATTGTTCCAACAACAACTTGGTACATTGCGTGATAAAACCGCTCGCATTGAACAGCTTGCCGGTGAAATTGCCAAACAGATCGGCGCAGATGAAACCAAAGCGAAACGTGCAGGCTTGCTGTCAAAATGTGATTTGATGACTAATATGGTGTTTGAATTCACCGATACGCAAGGTGTGATGGGGATGCACTATGCCCGCCTCGATGGGGAAGATGAAGAAGTGGCAGTGGCGTTAAATGAGCAATATATGCCACGTTTTGCTGGCGATGAATTGCCAAAATCTTTAGTGGCAAGTGCGGTCGCTTTGGCGGATAAATTTGATACTCTCACCGGAATTTTCGGTATCGGGCAAGCGCCAAAAGGTAGTGCGGATCCCTTTGCGCTACGCCGTGCTGCATTAGGGGCGTTACGCATTATTGTAGAGAAAAATCTTCCGCTTGATTTAGAAGATTTAGTGCAAAAAGCCACCGCACTTTTCGGTGATAAATTGACGAATAAAAACGTGGTTGCGGATGTGGTGGACTTTATGTTGGGGCGCTTCCGTGCATGGTATCAAGATGAAGGTATCGCAGTGGATGTGATTCAAGCGGTGTTAGCTCGCCGTCCAACCCGTCCGGCAGATTTTGATGCACGGGTGCGTGCGGTATCCCATTTCCGTACTTTAGATTCCGCAGAAGCTTTAGCGGCAGCCAATAAACGTGTGGCGAATATTCTTGCCAAAGCAGATATTACGATCGGTGAGATTAATTTAAACGCTTGTGTAGAGCCTGCGGAAAAAGCTTTGGCTGAAGCGGTGTTGGCATTAAAAGCTGAAGTACAACCGTTAATCGCACAAGGTGAATATACGGCGGTATTGGATAAACTCGCCAATTTGCGTACACCGGTGGATAACTTCTTTGATAATGTGATGGTAAATGCAGAAGATCCGGCACTGCGTCAAAACCGCTTGGCGATCTTAAATACCTTGCAAAGCTTGTTCTTACAAGTGGCAGATATTTCAGTGCTTCAATAATAGAGATTGGGGTGGTTGTTTTTTCATCGACCATCCCTTTTCTTATAGACTTCAAGGGATTATTTCTCTATAATCAGCGCATTTTCCCCCCTTAGCTCAGTCGGTTAGAGCAGGCGACTCATAATCGCTTGGTCACTGGTTCAAGTCCGGTAGGGGGGACCAACTCAATAAACCATTCTAATTTATTCTGATTCAAATTAACTCAAAATCCCTTATAAACCCTACATTCTAAGCCTTTCTGATAGTGCATTATAGTGCAAGATAATTCATACTGAACGCAATAAATAGTACCCTATATAGTACCTTTGTGATAAATTAGCGAAATTACAGGGTACTAAAAAGGGTATTTATGGCACGTTTAAAAGCAGGATTAACGAACACACAAGCCGAAAAAGCCAAGCCAAAAACCAACAGCAAAGGGCAATTAGTCACTAATGAACTTGCAGACGGTAAAGGCTTATGGCTTTTTGTGTTTCCGGCAAATAACAAGGCTTGGTATTTTCGCTATGATAAGCCGATCACAAAAAAGAGAACTAAATTCAAGATGGGGGATTATCCGGCTATCTCAATCGCTCAAGCCCGTTCAATGCGGGAAGAATACCGCTCACTATTGGCGCAAGGTATAGACCCGCAAGAAGCAAAGGCACAAGCACAAACACAGGCAGAACAAGAACAACACCGCCAGCGTGAAAATACGTTCTACCGTTGGGCGGAAAAATGGAAAGAGAATAAACAAAAGCGAGTTTTACCTGATACAATGCAAAAAAACTGGCGCAGGCTGGAGAAATATTTATTTGATGAATTGGGGGCTTATCAAGTCGAACAAATAGACCCGCCAACCTTAATCAAAGCCCTTGAACCGCTTGCAAGAATAAAAGACCGTAAGACAGGCGCAAAAGATAGCGATACATTGCGCAGGGTACTACGCCTAACTAATGAGGTTTTGACCTTTGCCAAGAATTCCGGCGCAATTCCTTATAACCCTTGCTTAGATGTCAAAGATACCTATCATTTTGCAGGCGAAAGCCACCACCCCCATATTATGCCGGAAGAATTACCGGCATTGATGAGTGACTTAGCACTGGCGCGCGCCTTACCTATTACAAAGTCCCTTATTTTATTTCAACTACTCACAATGACACGACCTAGCGAAGCGAGCGGAGCAAAATGGCGTGAAATTGATTTAACTGATAACGTATGGACGATTCCACCGGAACGAATGAAAATGCGCACCGCCCACAAAATCCCGCTATCTTCTCAAGCCGTAGCAATTCTGCGTTATTTACACCCTATTACCGGGCGTTCTGAATTTGTATTCCGAAGCAATATACAGGGAAAAAACTCAACCAATATGCAAAGCATAAATAGAGCCATTCGCAATATGGGCTACAAAGGGAAACAAGTGGCGCATTCCTTACGCTCCATTGGAAGTACCTATCTCAATAGTCTTTTAGTCAATGGTGATGTTGTTGAGCGTTGTTTGTCGCATTGTGAACGTAATTCAGTGCGAGCAGCATACAATCACACCGATTATTTTGAGCAACGGATCCCTGTTATGCAGCAGTGGGGCGACTATGTCGAACAATGCGCACAAGGCACGGATTTATTCAAATAATTACCAATCTACAATACCACAGGGCGAGCAATCGCCCTATTTTTTTGTCTTTTTATTTTATTTTTCTCCCGTGCGTGCTTTTTTAGGCTTATTAGTGGGACAATTTACCTACTACCAAATAATAAATATAAATAAATCAAAAGGTTAATAATAAATATACTAAAAAAACTGCCCCAAAACTCCCCTATTTTGTCCCACTTAAAGTGGAATCTGCCCCAGTAAAGCCCTATTTTGCCCCAGTAAAACGCTATTTTGCCCCACTTAAAGCGGAATTTTCTCAGTCATTTAAAGGTTGCTTAAACTTGAATTTAATTGCGCTTCAATCGCGCTTTAAGGTTCATTAAATATTTTCATCTTTTATTTGTGTTGTATGAATGAAAAATCTTTAAAGTACTTTAAAAGATTCTTGCACCACGCTGATTTATCTTGACTTACGATGAATCAATAACAAGAGGAAAATCAAATGACAACACAAACCAACGACAAACACTACACCGTGCGAGAAATGGGCGAGCTTTTTGGCGTATCAAGAAGCAAATTAGACCGCCTTGTCCGCCAAGGGAAAATCAAGAAAACGAAATTTGGCGCAACCACGCTTTACAAAGCGACAGAAATTCAACGTTATTTAGCGAGCATTAACCAATAAACAAAAAAAGCCACAAGGCTAAACCCTGTGGCGTGATAACTAAGAGGTCATTATGAAAAAATTTCAAGCTAATTCTAGCACAGTAGAAAATAATTACTATGCTTTAGGCTCAATACCACGAGATGATAATTCTTTACGCAACAAGGCTCAACAATGCGGGAACATTGAAGAGCCTCTAACCAACAATCTTACTAAGGATAAGACTATGGCTAATCTTTATTATACAGACTCACCCGAGCTTGCGGAATGCTTTACCACAAATTTCGGTAAAGTAAAAAAATCTTCACAAACCACTTTACAAAGTACGGCCAAATTTGGCATTATTTCCACGCAGTCGCAAAAAACGACCGCCGAGCCTGGAAACTCGAACTATCTATCACTGGCGCATAGCACGCCTCAAGCGTGTTTTTTTATGCGTGGTTTACACACACCTAAAGAAAATAGCGGACGCAAAAATGCGTTGGCTACTGTTCTCTCAATGGTAGCGTGTAGCGGGAAAGGTTTCGCCCTTTGCTGTGTTCCAGTGATCGCAGTTTTCCAGCCCGTTACACGTTACCGCCCAAAGCCTGGAAACTTCCGAGCGGTAACTCTTGAAAAATTATTCACTGGAGTTACGCAAATGTATCAATTCATTTTTGCGGCTATACGTCGCACCGATTTAACCAATCATATCCAAAAAATCCGCATTAATGCCGACAGCGAACAACAAGCCCGAGCCATTTTAGCCCGTGAGTTTGTATTAATCCTTGCCGGCAAAATCAACCTTAAGAACGACCGCACTTTTTCACAAGGGGGCGTTTATGCGTAATAAGCCCAATCATTTACGATTCGTTGAAGAGCCAACCCCTTATAAATCTATTTACGATGAATTGAAAAAACTCAAAATGATAACAAAAGGATTTATTGACTTGATTGAATTCAAAATAACCGAAATCGCCGAACTTGAGGAGAAAATCAATCAAAGGGGGAACAAATGAAAACTAAACATAAAAACGCCCCGTATTTAGCGGAGCAAGCCCAAGACGGCGCAGAATTAATTATTTTAATAGGATCCAAAGCGTGGCAAGCGTGGAATAAGGGCGAGGGGCTAGAGTGGAGTTTATTGGCGCAAGCCATCAAAACTGACCCAAAACAACCGCCCGTGATTATTGGTGAAAGTCAGTTATCGGAAATCAACTTTTTAAACCTTGCAGAAAATGACCGCACTTCCGTTCGCCTTTGTCAGTTTGGCAAATTTTCTCATTCTGAAGCCTTGCCGGCAGTGGTGGCGAATTTGGCAAAAAATACCCAAGTTCAACAGCTCACCTTATGCGATAGTTTGGGCGAATTGCAAGAAAACGGGAATTTGTCCGACTGGCTCAAACGCACCCGGGAACAAAAAGGCGACAGCGTGGCGGATATATTGGCAAGCCTTGCACAAGATGAAGACGTGAAGCGAGAACCTTACATTGAAAAACGCACGGAAAACGGGCAACGGGGGCTATTTTATATTACCCCTAAATTTGACCGCACAACGGGCGAATTTATCAGCGAGAAAGTCCAATTTTTGAGCGATATTGTTGAGGTAGTGGGCGTAGGGTATAACGCCGAGGAAAGTCACCTTATTTTGAAATTCACACCGGAAAACCGCAAAAAAGCGGTGATTGTGGCTCAACCGCTTGCGACCATAGGCAAGCGGGAAGGCTGGCAACAATTAAAGGCGAAGGGGTTACGGGTTACCAATAACGGCACATTAAAAGGCGTATTGGCGGATTATTTGCAGTTATCAGGCAACCGCCAAGAATGGCAAGTTACCGATAAAACCGGGTGGATTAATGGTGCATATATTTTACCAAATGGCGAAATCATAGGGGAATCAAGCAAGCCAACAATTTTTATCGGTGGGACATCGGTGAAAAGTGGCTATTGCACGGCAGGTACGGCGGAAAGTTGGCGGGAACAAATCGCCAATTATGCAAAAAATAACGCCTCAATGATGTTGGCGGTATCGGTCGCCCTTGCCGGTCCTATGCTTACCCTGTTGAAAAAAGAGCCTTTTGGCGTGCACCTTTATGGCGATTCTAGTGTAGGGAAAACTACCACGGCTTATTTGGCGAGTAGTGTTTTCGGACACCCGAAAGACACAAAATTAAGTTGGTTTTCGACTGCCCTAGGCGTAGCTAACGAAGCCTTGGCGCACAATGACGGCTTTTTGTTTTTAGATGAAGTGGGGCAAGCGAGCAACGCAAAAGAAATTGAAATATCCGCTTACACGCTATTTAATGGCGTGGGGAAAATACAGGGCGCAAAAGAAGGGGGAAACCGAAAGATAAAGACTACACGTTATCAGACGGGCAAGGGCTTTATTTATTGATTAAGCCCTCAGGGGCTAAGCTATGGCGATTTAATTACTATCAGCCTTTTAGCAGCCCTAGAAAGCGAGTTTTGCTAGGCGTGGGGAAATACCCCGATATTTCTTTATCATAAGCCCGCAAGGTCAGAGACGAGTTTTTATCATTGCTTGCACAAAATATCGATCCGCAACAATACCGGCAACAGCAAAGCGCAGAAGAGCAAGAACGGCTATTGTTTTGGGTAAACGGTTGAGGTATTTACGACCTTTCTCTTTGCCCTGTATCAACATCCCCGCTCCCAATAAGATTTCATTCGCCTGTTTCTCATTAAAGCCTTTGATAACATCTTCAAGATAAACCTGTGGGAAAACCCAATACCGATCGCTTTCTTGGGGTTCTTTGCTGTCGGCCAACTGACGATAACCTGCCGTATCTCCCGGCTCTTGTTGGTTATGATTAAAAGGAAATTCAATGAACCGTGCGCCATTGCGTAAAAGCCAGCCATTCACCTGTTCTATGATTTGTTTCTCTTCCCTTGAATGTAGCCCGTACTCGTTCACCCATTCATTAAAGCTGTGTAAAAGTGCGGTCTGATTTTCTGTCGTTTTCCAGCCGGTGAAAGGGCTTGCCAGTTGTAGGGCAGTTTCCAGTAAAGCAAAACGACCTGCCACTCGTTTAACCTGTGGACTGGCGTTATTCGGTAACATGGCTTGCCATTGTGCAGCATAACGTTGATATTCAGCCACCACCGCTTGTTTATTTCCCAATAGCCACATAATCCACGCTTTTCGGTATGCTTTCTAAATACTATTCAATGTTGAAAAAACGCTATCAAAATATTATTGCGAATAGATTTAATGTTGATAATACCGCAACCTTAATTAGTTGGTTAAATGAGATCAATATCATCAGAAACCAATCTGCTCATCATTCAAGAGTATGGAATCGAAAAGGAAACCCTATAAAAATACTTCACAATGATTATTTTAATTCATTGAATTTAGACCAAACAGCAAAAGAACGCTTGTTTGGTAGAATAGCAGTTATGTGGTATTTAATCAGTCAAACAAGCAATAATTACAAATGGCTGCTGCAATGTAATCACTTAATTGATAAATTCCCTGATGTACCCAATGCCAAATTAAAATCAATGGGGCTAATGAGCCACTTATCATTGCCTATTCATTTAATGAATAACTGAATTTGAAAGGTATAGGCTATCAAATGACAAAGAGTAGATCACAAATGATTTGCTCTTTTTTTATCCACCAACGAAAAATGAATGAAAAAATTTTTTCCGTGTGTAGATGAATTAAAAAATATTGGGCATTTTGGGCACGGAAACAATCAAATCTAACTATATCAATCACTTATAAAAAATAGCGTGCCCAAATTCCCCCTTTTCGTGCCCAAAAATAGGCTTTCCGTGCCCAATTTTAGGGCTTTCGTGCCCAGTCAAAAAATAACCAATTTTCCATCGTGCCCACTTTGTGCCCAGCCGTGCCCAGTGCATTGGGCACGAAAACAGCATTTAAGTTATTGATTTTAAAGGTGCGTGCCCAAATGCCCAGCGTGCCCACTATTTTTCTGTTATCTATACACTTTTTTTATTTTTTAGGTGGTGGAAAGTCTTAGGTTGATCCATAGGCAAAACTTTATGAAAGGGAAATAGGTTTAATGGCTTGCTATTGTAATCATATTTGATACACAAGGCAGAAGATGACAGATAATGCAACCACGTTCTATCAATTAGCGGGCTTTAAAAAATGGCTTAAAACCCTCAAAGATTTAACCGCCAAAGAAGCTATATTGAAAAGAATAGAACGAGCAGAGCAAGGAAACCTAGGCGATCATAAATCCGTTGGTGGTGGCGTGTATGAAATGCGGGTATTTGTAGGCAAAGGCTATAGAGCCTATTTTGCACAACAAAATGGCGTTACTTATTGGCTACTTTGTGGAGGCGATAAATCTACACAGCAAGCCGACATAGAGAAAGCTAAGGCAATTTGGCAGTTACTCAAGCCAACATTCAAGTAATTAACAGGAGGCAACAATGGGAAAAAAAATCATAGTGAACGGTATTGAATTAGACGAAGCCGATCTAGAAGTAAGTCGATTTGATGCGGCGGAATATCTAAGTGAAGATGAAGAACTTGCAGAGCTTTATTTGAAAAACGCCCTCGAAACAGCAAGCCAAGCCGAAATTCTACAAGCCTTCAAAACACTAGCAAGAGC
Organism: Rodentibacter rarus; assembly: GCF_001998965.1. Classification (GTDB taxonomy): domain Bacteria; phylum Pseudomonadota; class Gammaproteobacteria; order Enterobacterales; family Pasteurellaceae; genus Rodentibacter; species Rodentibacter rarus. The sequence goes on along the minus strand of NZ_MLHJ01000116.1, from coordinate 2,372 downwards.
TAAAGGAATGACACAAACAGCCGAGAAAGCGGGAATAGCCCGAGAAAATCTTTATAGAGCCTTATCAGGTAAAACCGAGCCAAAATTTAGCACTATGCAGCGTTTGGCAAATGCTTTAGGTTATGAACTGTCATTTAGCATAAAACCTATTTCAACATAAAAAGCACCAATGCAAAAAGAATATGATTTTAGCGAAGGGATTAGAAACCCTTACGCCAATAAATTAAAGCCTGAAAAAATGGAAAAAAGAAATTTATTCAATGAATTAAAACAAGGCTTTGAGCAAATCCAAGCGCACCCAAAAGGCGAAATTGAGCTACCAAGTTACACACTACAACGCCCAGAGTCGGCAGAGATAGAAGCAAGCAAAAAATAACGATTAACAAGGCTTAGTGCGATGCATTGAGCCTTTTTTATTGGAATTTTTGAGCAGTACGCGCGTGCACGGAGAACCAAGCCGATTTTTACTTGGAGAGAGGTAGGTAAAAAGTTCAGATAAAAAGCCTTAAATACCGCCCCCGAAACTTCGTTTTATCGCTATTACAGTTTTTATAGACTTTTTTATGGACTCCAAGAATTTATGCACGAGGGAAATTTAACGCCCTCAAATTTGAGGAGACGCGAACCGTAGCTATATGGTAACGGTTGAGCTATTTGTATAACACGAACACCTTATTCAATATTTCAACATCCACCAACGGTAAAAGTTATTTTGCTAGTTATTAAATTTTATTTAATGACTTAACCTCAATTTGAGAATAAACAACGAGACCAAAAAAGGACTGGTTAAAGGTAAGCGAAGTTTAGCGGCTAAATTGGGGTGATTGGTGTTGGCTGACACCTTCTCTTTACGATCCTAATAATTGTTCAAAGAATAGTCATTTGGATAGATAACTTTTGATTTTAGTTATACGAAATTAATATAACCTAATTGAGTATTAATTAAATCAATAGCTTATGTTTTCAATTCAAGTCTGGTAGGGCCAAACGGGCTTTTCTCTTCTTATTTTCTCTTAGGTTTTCATAAACTAAACCCTTATAAATACTAGCCTTAACGCCATTTTACTTTATTTCTTTATACGTTTTCATACGCTTTTATACGTTTACAACCACGGATCTTAGGGGTACGTTTAGAAATACCTTTTTGCGCCCCCTTAAAATTCTCAAAAACCAAGTTACACGAGGCTTGAAAGTATTTTAAATTTGCACGGGGTTAGATATTAATAAAACAAAATGGCAAGAATGGCTAAACCTTTGACAAATACAGAAGTAGGACGGACCAAATCAAAATCTAAAGATTATTCGAGCAGTGACGCCTGCTACAAACAGCTCGATGAGTTTGCTTTGTTTATGCTGACTTAGACAACTCTTTCTCATTTGGTTATCTTAACCTAAATAGAGATTTTAGTTGTTATCTAGGCAGCCCCTTATTTTAAGGTTGACCAACCGACAGCCCCTAAAATATAGAGTCGGAATGTGTTGCACTGCGTTGTCCACCTAAAGCAAATTTCAGCTAATTTGACCAACTCCTTCAATATCGAAGAATGACCACCTTTCCTTCAAAAGATAAGATTGATAAGGAGATGATAGTGGAAAGACAAGATTAGATTTATTGCATTACTTCAACAGCTTAAATTAACAAAGATGGCAAACGAATTTGATGATATTGTGATTGAAGGTATTCGAGGCAAACACCCGATGCTAGATATTCTCGCTCGTTTATTGAAAATGGAAGGTTAGGAAACATTGGAAATAGTGAAGAAATATGCTCATTTAAATGCTGACCATATGCATGAGTTTGCAAATAATGTCACATTTACGGCACAGTCAGAGAATAATTTTTCTAAGGAGAATTTTTACAACGCTGTAAACTATTGAAAATAAAGACTTTAAATGGCAGGGGCGGAGAGGCTCGAACTCCCAACACCCGGTTTTGGAGACCGGTGCTCTACCAATTGAACTACGCCCCTATTGGTATGAAAATATTGGCGGAATGGACGGGACTCGAACCCGCGACCCCCTGCGTGACAGGCAGGTATTCTAACCAGCTGAACTACCACTCCATAGGATATTGATAATTGGCAGTGTTCTACTCTCACATGGGGATCCCCCACACTACCATCGACATTACAACATTTCACTTCTGAGTTCGATATGGATTCAGGTGGTTCTATTGCACTATGACTGCCAAAAAATTTCTATTTTTTAAATTTACTCTCAAAATAAACTTAAAAAATAGAACCTGGCGGTGCCCTACTCTCACATGGGGATTCCCCACACTACCATCGGCATTACAGCGTTTCACTTCTGAGTTCGGAATGGATTCAGGTGGGACCACCGCACTCTCGCCGCCAGGATAATTCTTTGATAAC
>NZ_MLHJ01000115.1 GCF_001998965.1 Rodentibacter rarus | reverse complement strand
AAGGTGGTCGTCATACCCCGTTCTTCAAAGGTTACCGTCCACAGTTCTATTTCCGTACAACAGACGTAACCGGTACTATCGAATTACCGGAAGGTGTGGAAATGGTAATGCCTGGTGATAACATCAAAATGACTGTATCCTTAATCCACCCAATTGCGATGGACCAAGGTTTACGTTTTGCTATCCGTGAAGGTGGCCGTACAGTAGGTGCGGGTGTTGTTGCGAAAATTATTAAATAATTTTCATTGAATTAATCAATTGAGAGGGCAGATCTTAGATAATCTGCCCTTTTGTTTTATCATTTATTCAGTCAAAAGTGCGGTTATTTTTCCCTCATTTTTTGATATGATCAGAAAAACTTTTGAGAGGATTTTTTATGTCAAAACAACATTTTCGAGCCGTCGTTTCTGATCTAGATGGTACATTATTAAACACAAATCATATCATCGGAGATTTTACGATTGATACGCTGAATCGTCTTGAACAAAATGGCATTGATATTATTCTTGCAACAGGAAGAAATCATACTGACGTTGCTTCTATACTCGGGAAAATCGGTGCAGAGCGTGCGGTAATGATTACCTCAAATGGCGCAAGGGTACGGGATATGACGGGTAATCTCATTTACAGTAATAGCTTACCGGAAGATATCGTATACGATCTTTATAAAACGCCATTTGATGAAACTAAGGTCTGTTTAAACAGCTATCAAGATGAAGGCTGGTTTATTAATAAAGATGTTCCGGTACTGAAAAAATTTCATCAAGATTCAGGTTTTATGTATGAAGTGGTTGATTTTTCTAAACATCACGCCCGTCATGTAGAGAAAATATTTTTTATTGGAAAAACCCCTGAAGATTTAATCGAAGTGGAAAAATATTTACGTGAACACTTTGGCGATAAAGCAACGATTGTTTATTCTGCATTAGCCTGTTTGGAAGTGATGAATAAAAATGTTTCAAAAGGAGAGGCGCTAAAACACGTGCTAGAGCAACGAGATTACGGTTTGGAAAATTGTATCGCCTTTGGGGATGGAATGAACGATGTGGAAATGCTTTCTCTTGTTGGAAAAGGTTGCATTATGGAGAATGCCGATGAACGATTGAAACAGGCTTGTCCACATTTAGAACAGATAGGCTCAAATCAAAATGAGTCGGTTGCAAAATATCTTCAACTTCACTTTGGCATCCAATAATGCTCCAAGCGATATTGTGCATTAGTTGTGGTGCGGTATTCGGTGCTTTAGGAAGGTGGGGATTAACTTACAGTCTTAACTCGCTTTTTTCTACTTTTGCCTTGGGTACATTACTTGCCAATCTCATCGGCTGTTTTTTGGTTGGTATATTGATGACATTTTTCTGGCAATATCCGCAAGTTAATGCTTTGTGGAAATTGTTTTTAGTGACGGGTTTTCTTGGAGCATTTACAACATTTTCCTCTTTTTCAATAGAAGTGATTGAACTTTTAATGTCAGACAAATGGTTTAACGCACTTGGCGTTATTGCTTTCCATTTAATAGGCGGATTAATCAGTACGATATTCGGTATTTTATTGTATAAATTCCTATTTAGATCTTAGGTTTTATTTTAAGGGTTACTTCCGTCCATAACGTTAATACAGCAAGAGCTAATGATTGAAAACCGCTATTTTGTAACCTTCTCCTGGAGTGTATAGAAATGGTAGGTGATTATTTTGTGTATTTACTATTTAAAGAATACCGCACTTTAACCTTGGAGGGCATAAAGTGCGGTTTGTTTTTTCTGTGTTTTTAATCCACCATTTTCTTCAGTTGATATAAATATGCCAATGCCTGTTTTGGGCTTAATTCATCTGGATCAAGTTTCTCAATGGCGGCACGCAGTGCATCGGTTTCTTGTTCAAAAGCAAGTTCGCCTTGGTGTTGGTTGGCATCACGCAGGGCTTGAATTTGTTGATCGGCCGAATGACCTGATATTTTTTCTAATTGCGTTAATTTTTGTTTCGCCAGTTTAATCACCTGTTGTGGTACACCGGCTAAAGCGGCAACGGCTAAACCATAACTTTTGCTTGCCGCCCCTTCTTGTACGCTGTGCATAAAAGCAATGGTGTTATTATGCTCAAGGGCATCTAAATGCACGTTCACAATACCAGAAAATTGTTCCGGCAAAGCCGTTAATTCAAAATAGTGGGTAGCAAATAGGGTGAGCGAACGGATCTTTTTCGCCAGCCATTCCGCACACGCCCAAGCAAGGGAAAGCCCGTCATAGGTGGACGTGCCTCTTCCTATCTCATCAATTAAAACCAAACTTTGTCTGCTAGCTTGATGGAGAATATTCGCCATTTCCGTCATTTCCACCATAAAAGTAGAACGACCGGAGGCCAAATCATCAGAGGCGCCAATACGGGTGAAAATGCGGTCAATCGGCCCGATTTTGGCCTGATCGGCCGGAACAAAACTCCCCATATATGCCATTAACGCAATCAATGCAGTTTGGCGCATATAGGTACTTTTCCCCCCCATATTCGGTCCGGTAATGATGAGTAAATGACGATCATGATTAAGTTCAACCGGATTAGCGATAAAAGGATCTTTTAACACCTGTTCCACCACGGGGTGGCGACCATTCTCAATCGTCATACTGATTTCGTCACAGAATGTAGGCATCACATAATTTAATCGATCGGCACGTTCTGCCAAATTCACCAACACATCTAATTCCGATAAGGCAAGGCTTGCCAATTGCAACGCCCCTAAATGAGGGAGGAGTAAATCAAACAATTCCTCATAAAGCTGTTTTTCTAACGCCAGCGCTGCCCCTTTGGATTTCAGCACTTTATCTTCATATTCTTTCAGTTCCGGGATAATGTAGCGTTCCGCATTTTTTAAGGTTTGACGGCGCACATAATGAATCGGGGCTTTGTGGGCTTGCCCTTGGCTGATTTGAATATAATAACCATGAACCGCATTGAAGCCGATTTTTAAGGTATCGATCCCCGTGTTTTCCCGCTCACGTTTTTCCAAATTTTCTAAATACTGGGTCGCCCCGTCAGACAGGGTTCGCCATTCGTCCAATTCCGCATGATATCCCGGTGCAATCACCCCGCCATCACGAATCAAAAGCGGCGGGGTTTCAATAATAGCGCGTTGAAGCAGCTCACACTGCTCAGAAAAATCAGCAATTTGATTAAAAAGTGCGGTCAAAAATGGCGGTGTTTTTTGTTCAATGATACGGCGTAATTCGGGGAGTTGTTCTAATGCACTGCGCAAACGGGTGAGATCTCTTGGACGAGCCGAACGCAACGCCACACGGGCTAAAATGCGTTCCATATCCCCCACTTGTTTTAAATAAGGTTGTAATTCATCCACCAGATCAAAATTTAAAATTTCTGCAATTGCCTGCTGGCGTTGACGCAGTTTTTCAGTATTGCGGATCGGCTGATGAATCCAACGTTTGAGCAAGCGGCTCCCCATTGGCGTCACACATTTATCCAACACAGAAGCGAGGGTATTCTCCGTGCCTCCGGCAAGATTTTGAGTGAGTTCTAAATTGCGTCTTGTGGCAGCATCTAATTGAATATAATCTTGATTTTGAATCACGCTGATGCTGTGAATATGCGGTAGTGCGGTGCGTTGGGTTTCTTTAGCATATTGCAACAAACAGCCCGCTGCACTCAAACCAAGAGGCGATTTTTCTACCCCAAAGGCACGCAGATCTTTAGTGCCAAATTGACGGTTCAGCAAATTGATTGCCGTCCCCAGTTCAAATTCCCAAATGGGGCGGCGGCGTAGCCCTTTGCAATGTTCGATGATTGCCATATCGCTGAAATCTTCGCAATAGAGCAATTCCACCGGTGAAATGCGTTGTAATTCCGAACGCAAACTTTCTTTATTTTCCGGTTCGCACAGTTGAAAAAGCCCTGATGTCATATCCAATGTGGCTAAACCAAATTTCTCTTTTTCTTGATAGACTGCGGCAATTAAATTGTCTTGGCGTTCAGGTAATAAGGCCTCATCACTCACTGTGCCCGGTGTGACAATACGCACAATTTGGCGTTCCACCGGTCCTTTGCTCGTTGCCGGATCGCCGACTTGCTCACAAATCGCAACAGGTTCGCCTAATTGAACCAGTTTCGCCAAATACCCTTCTATAGCGTGATAAGGCACACCTGCCATTGGAATAGGCTCGCCCGCCGATTGCCCCCGTTTGGTGAGAGATATATCCAGCAATGCCGCCGCTTTTTTTGCATCATCATAAAACAGCTCATAGAAATCCCCCATACGATAAAACAGCAAAATATCCGGATTTTCCGCTTTGAGTTTGAGATATTGTTGCATCATTGGGGTATGTTGAGAAAAATTATCTTCTGAAATCATTGAGTTACCTGTTTTTTGATAAGAAAATGGACGGCAATATCGACCGAAAAAATAGCGGTTTTAATGTAGGGTATTTTAGAGGTTGAGCGAGGAAAAAGCTAATCCTAATCCCTTATGCTTGAAACATTTGATGAAAGTGCGGTCATTATGGCATTTATTTTTGGTATTATGTAGCAAATGCACAAAAACAGAAATTTTAACAGAACGTAGGGACACACTGCGTGTGTCCGTTATAGAATCAAATTATTTCAATAGGTTAAAATTCGGACACACGCAGTGTGTCCCTACCGCTTTTCCCAAAAAAATCGCCTTTTCAACGGCTCGAAATCTGAAATTTAGCCCT
>NZ_MLHJ01000114.1 GCF_001998965.1 Rodentibacter rarus | reverse complement strand
AGTTGTTCCTGTCCCGGCGCATCCTCAAATAAAAGTTCGTTATACCCCTCCCCCTTATACGTCTTAGAGCGAAATGCCATCTGCGTTTTACTTTGGGGCAATTTTCCTGGCGGGACATTTGTCGCGTGATACGTCCTCCCCGTGATTATCGGTTGGTCCGGGTCGCCATCTAAAAAATCAACCAACACCTCCTGGCCCACACGCGGTATCGCCAGTACCCCCCAGCCTTGTCCTGCCCACGGTTGCGTGACGCGTATCCAACACGAGCTATGGTCATCATATTTCCCTTCTCTATCCCAAAAAAATTGCACCCGGATTCGACCTACATTGTCCGTAAATATCTCCTCTCCCTTCGGGCCGACCACCTGAGCGATTTGCGGACCATCTACCTTCGGTTTGGTACGTTGTAATGGACGCCAGGTCTGATACTTCGGGATAACCTGAAAGTGATTGGTAAAATATGTCCCTTTTTCGCCCGCTTCCCCTTCTACCGACTGCGGTTGTTCTCCTCGGCTTACTACGCCAATCACTTGCCATGTGCTGTTAAATGCCGGATTCGGGTGTTGGCTGAGTGTTAAAAGTCTGCCCGGCGATAAACCCGGAATATTACTTTCTCCTTCCCCTAAATGTGCATCCCTTCTCAAACTCTCTAAACGATAACGGGTAAAGGCTTTGCCTTGTTCACTCCCTTTAAACCTGCCCGGGTAATCATAATGCTCATAACCCTGTCTTTGTCCCTCTCCCTCTGTCGCACTTTGTTCAAACTGCGCTTCCCAATCCGGCTTTTTAAAGGTGTAATCTTTCAATACCGCACGAGAATGTCTCACTTGAGTGCGTTTGAGAAATTGTCTTACCGTCTGTTCTTGTAGTTGAGTGGTTTTATTCGGGTTATAAGAGTAAGCAAGGGGAGAAGATAAGGTCTCGGCATTATCACTAAAAACAAGCGTTTCAATGCCCTCTTTCTCTTCAAAATAATAGAATATCCCTTCTTCTGCGGTGAGGCGTTGGATAAAATCAAAATCTGTTTCCTGCCATTGCACACAGAACTCCCTTACTGGATGGGCGTCTGTAAACGCAAAGGCATAATGGGCAATGCCGTGTTCATTCAACAGTGCGGTTAAAATCTGTTGTAGATTTTTTTGTTGGAAAATGCGGGCATTACGTCGTAAGCCGGTGCGCCACAGGGCCGGACGAATCTCCAAAAAATAGTGCGTTTGTTCAAACCCACTGTCGCCTTGGGTAAAACTTGAGATGATGCCTGAGATAACCCGTTCCGCTTTTCCCGATTGCCAAACGGTAAACTTCACCTTTTGGTCAAGCACCTGAGAAGCCTCTATAGCATCAAGGGGACTACTCAATTGAACTGTTAAACAATAGGGCTCGCTGTAATGCTCACGTAATTCAAAGGACACCACTGAAAAGGT
>NZ_MLHJ01000113.1 GCF_001998965.1 Rodentibacter rarus | reverse complement strand
CGCCGGGACAGGAACAACTCAATCTACATGCTCAGCGAGATATGAATACAGTGGTGTTGAATAACCGGAATACGATAGTGGCAGGAAATCATTCGGAAACTATTCGTGATCAACAATCAATAGAAGTAACTCTCAATCGCTACATGGAAATTCACCAAAACTCTATCTCTCAGATAAAAGAGTTGTCCATTGATGTAGGGAATATGTACCAGATTTTTGTTGATGGTAATATAACTTTTACTTCAGAAAGCGAAATTTTGTTAAAAACAAATGGTAGCTTCATTAAAATAGGTAATAGCCAAGTTAATATAAAAGGTGAAAAGGAAATTTCAGCAAATGGAGAACAAATATTTTTAAATGAGTAGGAGTGTAGTAAAGTTTAGGTATGGTAGATAAAAGTATTACTTTTTATTATTTTTCTAATTATTTCCAACTATTTTTATTAAAAAATTATTTATAAAAATAATTTTATACCTTTTTTATTAATTTGTTATGAATAGATAATTTCCGCTTCATCTCTTTAGATAACCCATTCAAGAGGTTTTTCTATTTTTATATGATAATATGTTTCAAAGGTGAATAAATATTTCATTTAGTATTTTAAAATAATGTAATCTCCTCTTAGATTATGATTTTATAAGGGCTATAAAAGACCTTTTTATATGGAGAATAAATCAATTTTACTCCTCCCCCCTCAAGAAAATAATATCTGCAATAATATTTAGCTAAGTTTGTTGTAAGTGATAAACTCGGCTTTAGGGTATTATTCAATATAACGTTGAGTGGCTCTGATTGAACATTGATATTTTCGACTAATTATTTATAGCATTTTCCTCTGGTGTAATCAGTCCAAGCATCTATCAAATTTGATTTCTTTGTGAAAGAAAAGGTTTTATGACAGGAAGAAACAAAAGTATCTCTGAATATTATTTTTCTTCCCATGCTTTTGTATATTGCTTTTAAGGCAAAAAAGACAGTATTTTTGTTCATTTTTCAAAACTAAGCTTAAGTCTTTAGCTAACTTTTTGCTAATACTTTTTCTACTATGCCTAAATTTATCTAAAATTGGAAAAGAATTTTCCATTGAAGATATTAGAGGCATAGGATAGATTTAAGGTATGTTTTATCTTCAATAATAAATAACAATGCTGGAACATATAGGTGATAGACTAAGAGAAGAGAGAAAAAAGTTGGATCTTAGTCAAAGGGAGTTTAGCAAATTGGCTGGAGTAACCGCACAAGCTCAATTTAAATACGAGCATAATAAAATTCTACCCAGAGCAAATTACTTCGTTAATATTAATTCTATAGGTATTGATGTAAACTATGTCCTTTTTGGAGTAAAAGGAGAACTAGTTAGAAATGAAGAAGAGAGGAAGCTATTGCATCTATTTAGAACATCAAAAGATCTTCAAAAGTTTATCTTGTTTGGTATTAAAAATTAAATGATTTATGGAGGTTTTAATTGAGTTACTTCTACTCTTTAGTTAATAATAAAATTTATTCACCATAATAAAACCAGATCCAAAATAATATTAATTTTCTTCTAAATTTAAATTATTTATTCATTGAGATCATTTCATGAATAAATATCCTTTCAAGAAAATGTAATGAGTCATTGATTTATGCTTTCATCAATTTTCAATAAGTTAAAAGGGAAAAAACAGGATTCCTTTGAGGTTATTTCAAATTTAGAAAACCAAAATCTTTCAATATCAAAAGTTGACAGTGGCGGGTGGATAGAGCCTTTTTCTGCATCAGAGTTACTTGATACCGATTTACGCCAAAAATACTTAAATTTAATTTGGCAGCAGGTTTCTATGACGCAAGATATGTATAACGAGCTTTATGAAAAACCGATTGAACGGTATGCAGAAATGGTTCAACTCTTGCCTGCTTCAGAATTTCATCATCATGCTCATTTAGGCGGAATGCTTGATCACGGGTTAGAGGTCATCTTATTTGCAGCTAAACTTCGTCAGAATTATGTATTACCCCCCAATGCAGCACCTGAAGAACAAGCTGAACAGAAAGATGCCTGGACCGCCGCGACCATTTATCTTGCGTTGGTTCATGATGTTGGAAAATCCATTGTTGATATTGAAATACATTTAAAAGGTGGAAAACGTTGGTTGGCTTGGAATGGTGTACCAACGGAACCTTATAAATTCAAATATATCAAACAACGTGATTATGCACTACATCCAGTAATTGGGAGCTTTATCGCCCATAACTTAATTTCGACAGAGGCCTTTGATTGGCTAGCTACTTATCCAGAAGTCTTTTCTACATTAATGTATGCTATGTCTGGTCATTATGACAAAGCCGGAGTTTTGTCTGAAATTATTCAAAAAGCCGATCAACGTAGTGTGGCACTAGCGCTTGGTGGCGATATTACTAAATTAGTTCAAAAACCAGTAGTATCGTTTGCCAAACAGCTGGTATTAGCTCTTCGCCATCTTGTTTCACAAAAATTAAAAATTAGTGAAAAAGGACCAGGTGATGGTTGGTTAACTGAGGATGGGTTATGGTTGATGAGTAAAACAAGTGCTGATCAAATTCGAGCCTATTTAATGAAACAAGGGATTAGTGTTCCTGGAGATAATCGGAAATTGTTTGATGAGATGCAAGTACACAATGTGATTGAGCGAACGGCCGAAGATACAGCTATTTGGCATTGCCAACTCAAATCAAATGCAGGGTGGGAACCTAAAGATAAGTTTAGCTTATTACGTGTGAAACCAGAGCTCATTTGGGATAATTTTGACGATCGCCCGGCTCTATTTGCTGGCACAATCAGGATTGTTTCTAAAGAAGAGAATAACGACATCGAAAAAACTGTACCAAATATGAATATTAGCATCTCAGAGGTAAACCTTACTGAGAATATTGAAGCAGAAAATTCTAATACTATTGGTAGGACTAAAGAAACCTCATATCAAGAGGATGAAACAGGAATACAAAATAGGGATAACGAAAGTGTTGATTTTCTACTCAATATGTTTGGTAAGGAGGAAACTGCACCGGTTGAAAAAACGAGTGAACCACCTGAAACTGAAGCAATGCAATCAAGGATACGAGTGACAGCAGAAACTCAAGAGACTAATCCAGAAATTTCTTTACCTGTTGAAACTACGATGGGAAGCATTGAAGGGCAACAATTTGTAGATTGGCTGAAGAATAAATTACTTAATGAGAAGCTAACATTTAATGATCGTACTGCTAAGATTCATATTGTTAATAATAGCCTTTTCATCGTTAGCCCGAGCTCATTTGAACTGTATTTACGAGAAAAAGGATTGTCTTATAGTGAAGAAATTGTGAATAATTTACAGTATGAATTTCAAACACTTGGCTTACATAAGAAACGAGTCGTTGGTGATGATACGACCAATTTTTGGCGTTGTCGTGTTATTGGGCCAAGAAAAGAATCATTCTTAGTCGGTTATTTAATTCCAAATACACAACTGTTTTTTGGTGAAAGAATTTTAATCAACAATAGGCATTTATTACTAGAGGAGTAACCTATGCAAAACACTAAGATTACATTTGAGCTTTTATTGCAAAAATTTTTTCCATAGATATCTGCGTGCAGATACTAAGAAAAGCTATGATAAAGCAATTCGACAAGTGCGTAAACATTGCGGTGTAGAATATCCTTCCCAAATAACCACTGAGATGTTATTGAAATGGCGTAATAATGTGATTGATACGAAAGTAAAACCCGTTACTTGGAATAGCTATATACGTCATCTAAAATCTATCTATAAATTTGGTATTGAACAAAAATTATTAAATTACGAAGAAAATCCGTGTAATAAATTATTTTTGAGAGTAGGTAGACCAAAAAGAAAAGTTTTAACATCTGTTCAATTAGATAAATTGGACTTTTTTCTTAGCTGTAGTGAAGGTTTGCCTGACGTATTAAAACCACAGTGGTTTATCCGAGTATTAGTTAACACTTTGCGATTTACAGGGATACGAAGAGCTCAATTACTGAGATTAAAAATAAAGGATGTTGATTTATATCAAAAGGTTATTCATATTTCTCCAGACATTAATAAAAATCACGAATATCATTGTATTCCTATTTTAGATAGGCTACATCCGTATATTGAAAAGCTAATTATAGAGCTAAGAAAACGTCATCAAAATTTAGATTCCCAGCTATTTAACATTAACTTATTTCGAAAAACTAGATATACAGGTCAAATAATGACAGAGTTTCAAATTAGTCATTTATTTAGAGTTATTTCAAGTAGAGTAGGATTCCAAGTATCACCACATCGGTTTAGACATACTGTTGCAACAAGCTTAATGAAAGATCCAGAAAACTTGTATGTGGCTAAACAGCTTTTAGGGCATAAGGACGTGAGAGTAACGTTAAGCTATATTGAGAATGATGTTGAAATGCTTAGAGAAAAAGTTAATTCGACGTTATTATAAAATAATCAATTATCCAGCCTTTACAAACTTTAGAAAAAGTGTAAGATCGGACTTGATCTATAACTGAACAGATCAATTGCTATGTATCGGCTGGGTACGGGCAAATAGTTTTGTGGCACGATCATTAATAATGTCTTATATGTAAATATTTTACGCAAGGGATTGAAAATCCCCGTGTCGGTGGTTCGATTCCGCCTCGAGGCACCATTCATTAAGTCGTAAAATCTACTCCTCCTTAGTTCAGTCGGTAGAACGGTGGACTGTTAATCCATATGTCGCTGGTTCAAGTCCAGCAGGAGGAGCCAATCTTAATTGAGCATCATAATTTCTTTGTTAAAGATTTACATAAAACATTTATTTAGTTTCCTAGTCGATACACGAAGAATGTGACGGTATAACCATCGTTATATCGGTGCTTGCCGAAGATTTTCTATTTTGTCTTGAGTATTGATTATTTAACAAAAGCAAGAAACGGAGAGATTCAAAATTTACCCGAAACCGAACCTAAAAATATCGGAGAATCCCCACTACAGCCACTCATGCAACTGCGACAAGGCTTTATTTATATCTATACCCATACCAAACACCGCCTCTTTTCTACCGACGATAAAGGCAAATGGCTGGTGTTTCGCTATGTGACCAACCATGATGACACCAATAGCGCAAGCAAATTCGAGCAATTGAGCAAGGGGCAAAATGCAGGCTTGAACTCAAGCTTTTTACTTTGCAAATGGGGCGAGCAAGGTGCTAACGGCGACTGGACGCTTGGGCAAATTGCCCCCCAAAACTATCCTTGCGTTTCTTCTCTCAGAAGTTTCAATACGGCATTTGTTGATAAAGATGTTGATATTGTTGACATCGCTTATAGTGAATATATGTGGTCATCTGAAATCATTCACTTGCTAGAAACCGATGAAAAATTTAGACAAGCGGTGATGACCACCGTCCACACCAACGCAAAAACACCTCAACATCACGTGGCGCCATTTAATGAACTTACACAGCATGTTTTAGAATATCAATCCGGCACACCGACAAACCATTTAGCCAAGGATACCCAACACTGGTACACAAAACTGGTTAATACCAACCTCCCCACCCCGTTATCCGGCTTACCCGATTATGAAGAAACCGGATTGATGGTCGCTTTACAGGATGTGGTGGGGCAGCTACGTGAATTGCAAAAGGTGATGATTGATTTAACCGAAAAACAACAAGACTATTATGCCCGCTATGCTTATCCCATCACTATCGGCAATATTATCGACCCGAAAATCGCTTATGATGTACGGGGAAAACCCTATCCATTTAAAACAAAGCAACGGGTCATTGAGCAAAAAGGCGTACAAAGTGCACTAATTAGCGAATTTAACGGCAAAATGACGGCATTGTTAAAAGAACCCTTTGAACGTTATGAAAAACCGATAAGCGAACTGGTAAAACAAGTGGTAAAACTCGCCAATCAGCGCACTTCATTCCGAGCGTTTTTTAACATTTCCGCCGGTATTATTCATTATACCCCTGAAGAAAATGGGATAGACCGTGGCTTTTATGTATTTTATCGTCTGCTGGCGGATTTTACCTATGGCTTAGAATGTTCGCCTGACGGCATTGCGGTCTTAGAAAATTTGTTCAGTGAGAAACCTGCGCCCGTCAATAATACACCGACCACTGTCGGCTGGCTGAAAGAACACAGTAAAAAAGTAACCGATGCGGTATATGGACAAGCGATGAAAATCCCGGCACGCCAACGCCAACATCTTTTAGAAGGCTATTTAAGTGCGATGGAACACGTCTATCTAAACAGCGGGCGTACTATCGCAAATTTAGTCACACTAAGAAAAATGCAGTTTGATAACGTCATGGCGATTTATGGTTTGGATGAAACCAAACTGATAAAAAATGCCGATTATTTCTTTGCCGAGATAGCGGACAAGTGGATGGACAGACTAATAAAACAGGAACGTTCACGGCAGTACGGTGACCGCAAAGCCAACGGGGGCAAAAAAGCCATCAGACAGGCATTAAGACAACTTAAACAGGACTTAAAAGCACAACACCGAATCAGCCTGACTGAAATTCAAGATTTGGAGAACCGCATACAACTTAGCGAACGCTATTATGGTTTTACCGGAATAATCACTACAAAATTTGTTGAAGATTCACCAAATAAAGCCTATGCGCTCTCTTTGCCGATTGTCAGCAACACGGACACCAACAAGCACGCCCGAGAACCGCGCAATATCGTGCAAGATGTAACCCCTTTTGAGTGCGCCCAAATTAATCTTGATGTTCGCCTTTTGCATAGCGAACTGGATCTTTTCACTGAAATTGATTTTGAAAAAGCCCTCAATGCCCGTTTAGGCGGTGAACTGGCGAAGAATCTCGCCATGGTAGGCTTTCACGGCACACACCGCGCAGACGATTCCGACCCACAAGCCCACCCACTGGGCGAAGATGTGGCGAAAGGTTGGCATGCACAGCTAAAAGAAAAAGCGCAAGTGATTCAAGCCGGTGAATTAAGTGGGCAAACAACCGCCCAACTTATTAAAAAAGCTCTTGAAAAATTGCCGGCAATACTTCGCGAAAGTGGCGATTTAATCGCAATTTGCGGACGTAATGTTTTAGACGGTGCATTGATTCAGCTTGAGCCCAAACAGCTTAATGCACAAAATGGCGTGCTTTTAACCGCACAAAATCTTATCGGGGGCTTGCGTGCAATCAATGCGCCCTTCTTTCCGGCAAATTGCATTCTAATTACCACGCTTTCAAACCTTGCCATTTACCTAAAACAAAACACGGCACGCCTATTCTTCAAGCAAGAAGTGCGAGAAGATAGCCTAAATGTTTATTTTTCCGTGCAGCTTGATTATTTGCTGGAAAATTACCGCCATGCGGTTTTAATTGAGGGCATTGAGGGGCGAGCATAATGGAAGAAAAAACCATTGAAGCGCATGCAGCGGATTTACTCCACGCCACAAACCTATTTTTGAATCACAGCGTGCAATGCTTAGTTAAACAAGGCGCCATTCAGCCCGGTGAAAGAAATGCGCTTATGCGTGAATATTCAAGGCTTATGGCAGAACAAACCCGTGAATCTGACCGCACTTCAAGCGAAACTCAAGCCCATTCCTTTATTTTTAGTTATTAACCCACCGCCCCGAAAGGGGCTTTTTTTATACCTCAAAAAGAAACTTTTAAAAGTTTTTTAATGTGCTATGATTCCTGCTAAAAAGACAAAAACGACAATCTAAAACAAAAAGGGGGGAATGATGGCAATTCATCAAATTTTAACGCAACAGGTGGCAAGCATTACCGATTTAAAGCGGGATCCGATGGGGATTGCACAGGCAAGTGAACAGGGCGCTATCGCCATTTTAAACCGAAATCAACCGGCTTTTTATTGTGTTACTCCCACACTGTTTGAATATTTTCAAGAACTAGCGGAAGATGCGGAGCTAGGTAGAATTGCACAAGAACGTATGAAAGAGGGTGAATTTATTGCGGTGAACCTTGATTGTTAATGATCATGCAAA
>NZ_MLHJ01000112.1 GCF_001998965.1 Rodentibacter rarus | reverse complement strand
GCGTGTGTCCGTTATAAAAATCAAATTATTTCAATAGGTTAAGATTCGGACACACGCAGTGTATCCCCACGAGAGAACAAAAAGCAACGTTGTGCAACTGCTGCATAATACCGATCACATAAGTCGTTGAAATGCAAGATTTTTAGGAAGTAAAGGGTGACTCAGCTGTGTTTTAAGAGTCTGATTGAGTATCAAGTCATTTAAGGAACATGACGTATGAACAAAATTTTTAAGGTTATTTTTAACCACACCACGCAAACTTGGACAGCCGTGTCAGAGTTAGCGAAAGGACATTGTAAATCATCTTCCAAGAATACCATTGAGGTTTCTGATGAAAGAAAAAATAGTGCCTCATCTTTTTCAGGCATTAAAACCATAGCAATCACATCAGCGATGATGATGGCAGTTGTACCGAGTGCATTTGCGGTAACAGCGGATGTAGAGGCAATTAAATGGACAAGCGGGGAAGGTACAGGAATTGCCGGTGGGGACGCAAATGGAGATACTAATGCGATTGCCATTGGTCGTTATAACCCAAAGAACGAAAACAAGCCAACCGATTCAAACAATCCAAAGAATCCGCCTGCAAGGGCTTGGGCGCCGGGGGCGATTTCAATTGGTACAGATTCTCAGGTTGGTGCTCAGGCTAAAGATGAGAATGCTCGTGGAGGTATTGCCATTGGTTTTGATGCGACCACGCTTGGAAAGCGAGGTGTGGCTATTGGGGCCAGCAGTAAGGTCAGCGGTGAAGGGGCTATTGCGCTTGGTGGAATAGCAAATGCAACCGGTGAAGGGGCAACGGCAGTTGGTTTTAACAGCACAGCCGGCGGCGAAGGCGCAACAGCAATTGGACGAGGGAGTAAAGCAGGAACCGGGGGGATCGCAATCGGTGAGAACGCTCAAGCCGCCTCTCCCGATTCTATCGTTATCGGACGTGGAACAACAATAACGGATTCAGCGCACTATGGAACCGTCATCATAGGTGCAAATATAACAGGGGGAAGTTTAAACTCGGTTGTAATCGGTAAACAAGCGAATACCGGAAATCTTGAATCCGTTGCTGTAGGTTTTGGTGCAAACACAAGTTCACAAAAAGCAACTGCGCTAGGTTCTAATGCTAAAGTCAACGAAAACTCAATGCACGCTGTAGCATTAGGTGCCGGCTCAGAAGCCGGTGCAGCAAATACCGTTTCTGATTTAAAATTCAAAACCGATGACGGAACAACCGAAACCAAGGCAACGATTGCAGGTCAAACCGCAGATAGCGTGCTTTCTGTCGGTAACGACACCCATAAACGACAAATTGTCAATGTGGCAGCAGGGCGTATTTCAGAGGATTCGACTGATGCTGTAAATGGTAGCCAGCTCTATGCGGTCATGAAAAACTCAGGCTTTAATATTCAACAAAACAGCAAGACAAAATCCCGTATTAATCATGATGGTTTAGTCAATTTTGCGAATGGCAGCTATACCACCGCCGAGGTTGCAGACAGCAATAATGGCGCAACGGTCAAAATGAATGTGGTGACACAAGGTATTGCTGTGAGTGACACAGGCGCCACCAGTGTTTCAGGCACATCGGGATTAACCACCGCTAAAATCGTATCGGATGCGATTAATCAGGCTTTCACGAATTCCAGTTTTAAGATTAAAGCGAATGGTGATGAAGGGGCGAAAATCGCCAGAAATGGTTACATTGACATTACTAATGGAAACAATATTCAGGTAGAAAGAAATGGAAGTGAAATTACCATCAAGACGGTTACTAACCCAAGTTTTACTAGAGTAACTGCCGGTACAGTCAGTGCGACCGGTAGTGTATTGACAAAAGATTTAACCGTAAGCGGCACGTCAAACCTACAAACCGTAAACGTAAATGCCGAATTTTCTGCGAATAACAATGTCAATTTAGGCGGCGGACAGGGTACCACAATTAATTTTACGCCTGATTCAACGATTAATGCCGGTAATAACAAAATTACCAAGCTTGCCCCGGGAACAAGCTCTACAGACGCAGTGAATAAATCGCAGTTGGATCAAGTCTCCGGTGTTGCGAACTCCGCCCGGGATACAGCAGCGGCTGCCAATATTGCAGCGACAAATGCACTAAACAAAGCAAATGATGCAAATACCGCAGCAACAAACGCCAACGATACGGCGAATATCGCCAACACAACGGCAACGAATGCCAATAACACCGCAAATGCAGCCAACACAACAGCAACGAATGCCAATAACACCGCAAATGCAGCCAACACAACAGCCACAAATGCCAATAACACGGCAAATGCTGCCAACACAACAGCGAATACCGCATTAAATAAAGTCAATCAAGGTTGGAACATCACAACCGGTCAGGTTGACGGGGGGAATGTAAGCAACAATCGTTCAACCAAGGTTCAGATGGGTGA
The DNA here is from genome assembly GCF_001998965.1 of Rodentibacter rarus. Lineage (GTDB taxonomy): Bacteria > Pseudomonadota > Gammaproteobacteria > Enterobacterales > Pasteurellaceae > Rodentibacter > Rodentibacter rarus. Next base: position 182 of record NZ_MLHJ01000112.1, on the reverse strand, counting down.
TACGGTAAGTGTCATTGCAGGAAAGAATCTTAATATCTCTCAAGCTGGCACAAATATTACCTTATCCATTAATGATTCACCGAATTTCACCAGCATTACAACAAGTAATGGCGCAACCATTGGCGGAAACCTAACCGTCAATGGCACAACTTCAACCAAAGACTTGACCGTCACCAACAACG
>NZ_MLHJ01000111.1 GCF_001998965.1 Rodentibacter rarus | reverse complement strand
ATAATGCAAAGCCTTTTTAATAGAATATGAAGGCATTTTTATGAAAAAAGCGGTATTATGTAGCAGTTGCACAACGTTGTTTTTTGTTATCTTGTAGGGACACACTGCGTGTGTCCGAATTTTAACCTATTGAAATAATTTGATTTTATAACGGACACACGCAGTGTGTCCCTACGTTTTGGTTAAAATTTCTGTTTTGTGCATTTGCTACATAATACCGCACGTTTTACTCTACTTTAACGCCTTGTACTATCTCTACTTTTCGCCATAAATCCTTACTATAAATCGCCCCAATGGGATTCTTTTTCACGCCCATGACAGAAGGGGTAATATAAACCGGTGTCGTATATTGAAAAAGCGGGAGGAGTAAATTTTCTTGCTGAATAATCTCGCTCAATTTTAAGTTGATTTCTGACCGCTCTTTTTCTGATGTACTTTTCAATGCCTGTTCAAAAAGCCGATCATAGTTTGCATTGCTATAACCACTCTTGTTGTCCGGACTTTTTGAATAAAATAAACCTAAAAATGCCATTGGATGATTAAAATCCCCACACCAGCCGGAACGAATTAGCTGAAATTCCCCTTTCATCCGCTTTTCTTGCAATGCGTGCCAACTCATTTCTTGAGTATCAATACGCAATAAATCCGATGCCGATAACTGACGGGTTAAACGGTTCGCAATGTTTCGATGAACGAATGTATCATCATAGCTTATCTGCAAAACCAACGGCTGTTTTTCGGTAATACCTGCTTGCGTTAATAACGGCTCTGCCAATACAGGATCCCAATGTGAATCCTGCCCTTGTAACATTGCCTTTGGCAAAAAATAAGAACTCGGAATAGCATTTGGCATTTCGTTATTTGTGATACCGATGACGGAAATAAGAGAAGCAATCGCTTTACGAATTAAAGGATTCGCCAACTTAGGATCATACAAATTAAATTCGTAAAAATAGCCGCATAGTTGAGGAAAATATTGAATATTTTCCTGTGTTTGATGAGGAAACCATACTACATCCAGTGATGACAATGGCGTGTGATGATTGTAAGGCACATAATCTACTTTTTTAAATGATACCGACTCTTTTTGCCAATACTGTGAATTTTTTACTAAATGCACCCCATTTTTATCACGTGAGAGAAGACGGTAAGCGCCATTTGATACCCATACATCAGCTTCACGATATTGTGGTAACAACGCAATATGGGTTAACATTTCCGGTAAATAAGGCGTGGGTTTATCGAGTGTAATCAACAAAGTGCGGTCATTTTTCGCAACAATTCCAAGGCTTTCTAGTGGTAATTTTTTCTCTAATACCGACTTTGCCTCTTTCAAATTTAAATACAATAAATAGGATTTTAGTGGGCTTTCAGACTGAGAAAGCGCCTGCCAAGAGAGGACAAAATCTTGTGCCGTTAAAGGTGCCCCGTTCGACCACCTTAGCCCTTCACGCAAAACAAATGTCCAATGTTGATTGTCCTTTGTTTGCCAACTTTCCGCCGCCCCCGGCACAATATTGCCTTGAGCATCATAGGCGGTAAGCCCTTCAAAAAGATCACGAATGAGAGAAGTTTGCTCTGTTTCCGTAACTTGCCAAGGTTCCAAAACCAGTGGCGATGTCATTCCCCGGGTTAATTTTTCACGATCATATTGTGGCATTTTTTGCAGATTTTGATCTTCCGTTAAAACAGAAGAAGGGAAGGGCATTTGAGAAGAGGTTGGGCTATTGAATTCATCGCAGCCATTCAACACCAAAACCGTGATAAAAACCACCGCACTTTTTAACCCCGATACTAACCTATTACACATTTTTATTTTTCTCTTTTATCTCGACAGGTTCTTCGGTTTTGACCCAAAATAAGAAAAACCAATATTTGATGATAATCAGTAAGGCAATCACCGTCCGCCCCATCACACTCGGGGTAAAATAAAAACCCAGCAATAAAATACCGGTGGCAAAGCCTAAAATCGACCGTTTTGCTTTTTTCGTCATCGCTCGGCGCTCATTAAAAGATTTCAAATATTTTTGATAGAGCGTTGTACTCAAAAACCAGCTTTCTAAGGTTTTCGATCCTTTAGTGAAGAAAAATAAGGTCAATAATAAAAAGGGCGTGGTAGGCAAAATAGGAAGGAAAATACCAATAATACCGAGCGTTAAAGAAAGAAAACCGAATAGAATATAAATATATTTCATAAAATACCTAAAGAACCCAAATGCGAACCATTATTGCTGATTTTTTAGATTTTTCAACCTTGATATTATAGAATCTGCCGTCACATAAGGAACAGTTTTTAAAAAGGAAATCATTATGTCAAACCCATTACTTAACATCCAAGGCTTACCGCCTTTTTCACAAATCAAACCCGAACATATCCAACCCGCTGTTGAAAAACACATTCAAGATTGCCGTGATACGATAGAAGAAGTCTTAAATCAACCGCACTTTACTTGGGACAATTTCATTTTACCTTTAACGGAAGTAAGCGATTGTCTAAGCCGTGCTTGGTCGCCGGTTTCTCATTTAAATTCCGTCAAAAACAACCCTGAGCTACGGGACGCTTATCAAGCTTGCCTGCCTCTACTTTCCGAATACAGCACTTGGGTTGGGCAACATAAAGGGCTTTACAATGCTTACCTCGCTCTCAAAAATAGCCCTGAGTTTGCCAATTACAACGTGGCACAGAAAAAAGCCATTGAAAATGCCTTACGGGATTTCGATCTTTCCGGCATTGGCTTACCTGAAGACAAACAAAAACGCTATGGCGAAATTTCAGCAAGATTATCGGAACTCAGCTCACAATTTAGCAATAATGTGTTGGATGCCACAATGGGCTGGGAAAAACTGATCGAAGATGAAGCAGAATTGAGAGGACTTCCCGAATCCGCATTACAAGCGGCAAAACAATCAGCTGAAAGCAAAGGGTTGAAGGGCTATCGTTTTACCCTTGAAATTCCAAGCTATTTACCTGTTATGACTTATTGTGAAAACCAAGCATTGCGTGAAGAAATGTATCGTGCTTATGTCACCCGTGCATCAGAGCAAGGTACTAATGCCGGTAAATGGGATAACAGTAAGATCATGGAAGAAATTCTCAGCCTGCGTGTAGAATTAGCAAAATTACTTGGCTTTACCACTTATACCGAACTCTCCCTTGCCACCAAAATGGCAGAAAATCCGCAACAAGTGTTAGATTTCTTAGATAATTTGGCAAAACGGGCTAAACCACAGGGTGAAAAAGAATTGGCGGAGCTTAACGCCTATTGTGAACAAGCGTTTGGCGTCACCAACCTTAAACCTTGGGACATTGCTTTTTACAGTGAAAAACAAAAGCAACATCTCTATGCCATCAATGATGAGGAATTACGCCCTTACTTCCCTGAAGATCGTGTGCTATCCGGTTTATTTGAACTGATTAAACGTATTTTCAATATTCGTGCGGTAGAACGTTTTGATGTGGATACTTGGCACAAAGATGTGCGTTTCTTTGATCTTATTGATGAAAAAGATCAGCACCGTGGCAGTTTTTATCTCGATCTCTATGCCCGTGAGAATAAACGAGGCGGCGCATGGATGGATGATTGCATTGGTCGAAAACGTAAAGCTGACGGCACAATTCAAACACCGGTGGCCTATTTAACCTGTAATTTCAATGCGCCTATCGGTGATAAACCTGCATTGTTTACCCACGATGAAGTGACCACCCTTTTCCACGAATTCGGACACGGTATTCATCATATGTTGACACAAATTGATGTGTCTGATGTCGCGGGGATTAACGGTGTGCCTTGGGATGCAGTGGAATTGCCAAGTCAATTTATGGAAAACTGGTGTTGGGAAGAAGAGGCATTGGCATTTATTTCCGGTCATTATGAAACGGGCGAGCCTTTGCCAAAAGCAAAATTAGCTCAATTATTGAAAGCGAAAAATTTCCAAGCGGCTATGTTTGTCTTACGTCAATTAGAATTTGGCATTTTCGATTTCCGCTTGCACCATACCTTTGATCCGGAAAAAATCAATCAAATTCTTGATACCCTCAATGCGGTGAAATCACAAGTTGCCGTGATAAAAGGTGTGGATTGGGCAAGAACCCCTCATAGCTTCAGCCATATTTTTGCAGGAGGTTATGCAGCCGGCTATTACAGCTACTTATGGGCAGAAGTACTCTCTGCCGATGCTTACTCACGCTTTGAAGAAGAAGGGATTTTTAACCCAATTACCGGAAAATCTTTCCTTGATGAAATCTTAACCCGTGGCGGTTCAGAAGAACCAATGGAACTATTCAAACGTTTCCGTGGACGTGAGCCACAGTTAGATGCCCTGTTAAGACATAAAGGTATCGCCAATTAATCATAACCAAAAGCCCTGAAAATTCAGGGCTTTTTTATAGGTAAAGTGCGGTCATTTTTCAAAGAGATTTGTCAATTCCGCTTTTTTGAATTCTAATTGGTATGTTTTAAATTCAATATATAAAAAAATCGCACGTTTAACTAACGTGCGATTTTTCTTATTTCATCCAGTTTGGACTAACCATTGTAACGTTTAAAAATTAACGTGGCATTCGTTCCACCAAAACCGAAGCTGTTTGACATCACCGTTTGCAAGCCGGCATTTTCTTTGGTTTCTGTCACGATATTGCAACCTTCCGCTGCTTCATCCAAGGTTTCAATGTTAATGCTTGGTGCGATAAAATCATTATCCAGCATTAATAAGGTATAAATGGCTTCGTGTGCGCCCGCTGCGCCTAAAGAGTGACCGGTCATAGATTTGGTCGATGAAATTGCCGGCACATTAGCACCAAAGACATTTTTGATTGCGCCCAATTCTTTCACATCCCCAACCGGTGTTGAAGTGCCGTGAACATTAATATAATCAATTGGTGTATCCACGGTTGCCATGGCTTGTTTCATACAACGTTCTGCCCCTTCACCGCTTGGTGCCACCATATCATAGCCGTCAGAGGTCGCCCCATAGCCCACGATTTCCGCATAAATTTTTGCACCACGGGCAAGAGCGTATTCCAATTCTTCAACAACGACCACTGCGCCACCACCGGCAATCACGAAACCATCACGGTTTGCATCGTAAGCACGGGAAGCTTTTTCCGGTGTATCATTATATTTTGTGGAAACCGCACCCATCGCATCAAATTCTGTGGCACATTCCCAAGATAATTCTTCTGCGCCCCCGGCAAAGACAATGTCTTGTTTGCCTAATTGAATTAATTCTAAAGCATGACCAATACAATGGGCAGAAGTGGCACAAGCAGAACTGATGGAATAGTTTACACCACGGATTTTATAAGGTGTGGCAAGACAGGCTGAAACACTGGATGCCATGGTTTTGGTTACCGCATAAGGACCAATGGCTTTGACACCACGAGGTCCACGCACCGCATCACAAGCCACCAACTGGTTATGCGCAGAGCCTGTGCCTGCACCAATCACCAACCCGGTGCGATCATTGGACACTTGCTCTTCGGTTAACCCGGCATCTTCAATGGCTTCACGCATAGAAAGATAAGCATAAGCCGCCGCATCGCCCATAAAACGGTACACTTTACGATCAATATGTTCGCTTGGATCTAATTTAATCGTACCCGCAACATGGCTACGCATTTTCATTTCAACAAATTCAGGCACGACTTCAATACCCGACTTCCCTGCTTTTAGCGAGGCAAGCACTTCTTGTTTATTGTTACCGATACTGGAAATAATACCAAAGCCTGTAATAACAGCTCTTTTCATTGCTTCTTCCTTTTTGTTTCATATGTCAAAATAACGGCTCAAAACTACTACGAAATAAAAATATTTCAAGCAATTATTCATTTGTTCGACCAGTTAGAGGCGCCCCCCTATACCACCAACAAATTTCAATAAGCCGGAAAATTTCGTTATTATAAGTCAATTCGATCATGCAAGAAAGGAATAAAAATGTTCAATGTTCAGTATGCTGATATTCATTTTAATGAAGAAAATACGCCGATTTCCAATCAATTTGATGATGTTTATTTTTCCAATCAGGATGGATTAGCAGAAACCAATTATGTGTTTTTACAAGGCAATCAATTATGGGAACGTTGGCTTGCTTATGAAAACGCCCATTTTGTGATTGCAGAAACCGGCTTCGGTACGGGATTAAATTTTTTTGCCGTCACCACATTGTTTCGCCAATTTCGACATCAATTTCCACATGCACCTTTAAAACGGCTCTATTTTATTTCCTTTGAAAAATATCCCCTAAAACCGACCGCACTTCGGCAAGCGCATTTGGCTTATCCGCAATTTGCCGAACTCAGCCAACATTTACAACGCTATTGGCAATCACCAATTAAAGGCTGCCAACGCATTCACTTTGAAGAAACCACTCTTGATTTATGGTTTGGCGATGTGGCAGAAAATTTACCGCAACTTGGCGATTATATGAACGAACAGATTGATGCTTGGTTTTTAGACGGTTTCGCCCCCAGCAAAAACCCCGATATGTGGAACGAAAACCTGTATCACCTGATGTATCGTTTCAGCAAACCTCAAGGCACTTTTGCCACTTTCACGGCGGCAAGTGCGGTTAGAAAGGGGTTGGCATTAGCAGGTTTTGAGGTAACCAAACGTCAAGGATTTGGCAAAAAACGGGAATGTCTGAACGGGCAAAAAACACAGCCAAACTCGACCGCACTTTCCGCCCCTTGGTTTCAGCCTCAACCGGCAACGATGAAAAAACAAGATATTGCGATTATTGGTGGGGGGATTGCTTCACTTTGTACCGCCATTTCGCTGCTTCAACGTGGCGCCAATATCACCCTTTATTGTGAAGATGAACAACCAGCGCTGAATGCTTCCGGCAATAAACAAGGGGCATTTTATCCTCAACTGAGCGATGATAATCCCCTCACTATTCATTTTTATCTTCATGCCTTTTCCTATGGCAAACAATTACTTGATTGGGCAATAAAACAAGGGATTGAATTTGAACACGAGTTTTGTGGTGTGGCATTATGTGCCTATAACGAAAAAAGTGCGGTCAAATTGGAAAAAATTTCCCAATTAGGTTTACCAAAGGAAATTTTTGAAATGCTGGATGCTAAAGCCTTAAGCGAAAAGGTCGGCTTGCCCCTTGATTGTGGCGGTGGATTTCTTTCCCAAGGGGCTTGGCTTGCTCCCCGACAATTTGTGCAAAACGCCTTTTCATTACTTGAAAAATGCGGGGTAAAAATCAAAACATCGCAAAAAATTACCGCACTTTCCCCCACCCACTCCGGCTGGCAACTATATCGTTCCTCAAAAGACAGTACAGAACACGAGGTGGTGATCCTCGCCAACGGCTATAAAATTACTGATTTTAGTCAAACAGAAAAACTGCCTCTCTACCCCATTCGTGGGCAAGTGAGCCAAATCCCCACTTCCGAAAATTTACTGAAACTGAAATCCGTGCTTTGCTACGATGGCTATCTCACCCCCGCCGATCAAGCCAAAACCAGTCATTGTATTGGTGCAAGCCATATTCGGGATAATACAGATCGTCATTTTAGCGAACAAGAACAATGGGAAAATCAACTAAAACTTCAACAAAATATTGCACAACGTTGGACACAAGAGGTAGATACCTCAGGCAATCTTGCCCGAACAGGTATTCGCTGTTCCGTGCGGGATCTCGCCCCAATGGTAGGCAATGTTCCCCACTTCGCCCAACAATGTGAAGATTATCATAATCTGTTTAATCTCCGCCGCCGCCAACAACCCATTCCAAGTGCGGTCAATTTTCCCAATCTTTTTCTCTGTGCCGCCTTGGGATCACGTGGATTAACCTCCGCCCCTTTACTTGGTGAAACCTTGGTATCATTAATTTATGGTGAACCTTTGCCTTTAGGGGAAAATATTCTACAAAACCTCTCCGCCAACCGTGCTTGGGTGAGAAAATGGTTGAAGGGGGCGGAAGTGAAATAGCGCTCCCATAAACCTTTTTGTAACTTTTTTAATGTTTAAGCGTGGAGTG
>NZ_MLHJ01000110.1 GCF_001998965.1 Rodentibacter rarus | reverse complement strand
TGCATGATCATTAACACTCATTGGTATTATCCGTTGCCTCTTGTACCGTATCACCAAATACGGTAATTGAGAAATGATACTTACCAAATGCCAAATTACCGGAAGCAAGATCATCTTTTGCCAAACTAAATTCCGCAAGTTGTGTTTCTGCGTCATCTTCTACACTTTGCAAATGCTTTTCTTGCATTTTTAACGCTTTTACAGCGTCATTGCGCCCCAGTAATGAAAAGGAATGAGTAATGGTATAGTCAATCGAATAGTACATTAAGACATCTAAAATACCCTCATAGGTACTATCGACATAATCCTTAATTTCAATGCACCGGAAAAACCGTCTTTTGCCTTGTGGCGAAATAATTTCCCCAGTATCTACACCAAAGTGATTGAGCGTATTACCCAACGTCTTATAAAAGACTTCCGTAGTAATCCGGATAGGTTGCCAAAGTCCTGTCAGCAAGTAGTTATAAAATTGAAGTTGTTGCGAATAAACAACATTATCCTTTTCATAGGTCGTTAAAGCCTTGCCACCGAATTTTGATAATCCTTTTTCTAGGCGGTTACAAAATTCTTGCATTTTAGCTAAATGATAATTTAGCTCTTGTTTCTTCTCTTCCAAGCTCCCTTTTTGGCGAGAGCGTCTTTCGACAACGCTCGGATAAGGTCGATAAACCAACGTGAAATATAATGTATTTCGCTTGAATTTAGAGCGGTTTAGCCCCTCATAATATAAATCGTTAATCTCTTTCAAATAATCAGATTTAAAATTACCCTCTAACTTTTCAGAAACTGAACGGCTAACATTATGATGATAAATACTGACAGAATAGTGAGAAAATGAGCGTAGTAGCGTGTTGAGCTGTTCCTTCCGGCGTTCTAAATCGTCATCATCAGCAATCTCAAAGGGTATGCCGCTACATTCCCACGTTGCAACATAATCACCCTCTTTAGTAATAATAACGTTTTCAGCAACGTGTGAGCTGTAAGGAATAAATTTAGAAAAGTCAGGTTGAGAACTCAACGGCAAGCCGTGAATATCTAAACGCTGCTCTTTTGGACTGGTTTTTCTATAAGACGTTGCCCCAAAAGTATTTGCACCCCAAAATCGCATTGTTTTTAAATCTCCTTTTGTTTTTAGTTTTAGGAAATAGAGGTCAAAGATAAAATCATCTTTTTTGGCTATTTCCCTTAAAACAAAAATAGTCGGAAACATCAGGAAAATAACAAGGAAATTAGTCCACGCTGCAATCAGAGCAATTACGCTCACCGAAGAAATTAAAGCAATTAACGGAACACCCCACAACATTGCAGGGCGGGTCATTCCTTTAAATAAAATCTCACTATTATTATCCACTTAATAGATCCTATTAGGTTAATAGACCAGCAATGAATGAAGCACTACCAATAACACAAGCACCTATAATAATTTTTGAGCTTTCTTGTAAAGTATTTCCTCGTATAAGGATTGAATAGCCCACAACTAAGATACAAATAGTAATAACATAAGGCGACATATCACCGAGCCACTTAATTACGGCTTTAAAAAATTCAATCGCCTTATTACTTCCCCCTGTCGCTGCAAACGAATTTTCGGCAGCTAAAGCGAGACCAGCTGCGACTGCGATCTGTTGAGATTTTTCTCTCAATTTTGAAAACATAAAATTCTCCTAATGTTAGAAAACTAATTTAGACTTCATTTTTTCATCACTGGTAGGCTTGGCTTGTTTGCTTCTCCTACTTTTCACGAACTTAATTTCAGTTGTTTTAGAAATAGATTTATCTCGATTTGCCTTACCTGTTACCGCTTTTACCGTAGCGACAACTGGCTTTGGCTCTATGCCGATAGGTTCGTTACGCAGACTTGGTACAGCAAAATTTGATTGATTTTGAGGCTTAGGTTGAGAATGAACACGCTCAACGTAACTTGTTCCTCTAAAATCTTTTTTATACCCTCGTATAAAATTGCCACTGTAATAGCAACTCAACGCATTATTTACGCTTTTCCCTCTCTCGTAGCAGTCTGCAAGAATTTTTTGGGCTACTTTGAGATTTGCGCAAGGCTCAAACATTTGCTTAACAGATACGCCGTAACGTGCAAAGTTATGTTTATTGATTTGCATTAACCCAACAGAATAGTTTTTCCCCTCCTTTTCTAAGGTTTTTACCGCTTCTAACGCAGTCGGTAAATCTTGTGGTTGCTTGATGTAACCATCAACTACTCCAATAGCAAAACGATTAAATTTACTTTCTTCACTCATTACCGCAAACGCAGTATCAGGGTGAATAAGTGGTGCACACGTTGCTATTAGCTGCAAGATTGTAGTTGTCATTACATATCCTTAAAATTAACCGAATTCAGAACGGTATATTATTAAAATCATCAGTAGGATCTTCTTGTGAAACTGGTTGATTTTGTTGTATAGGTTTAGAGCTAACAGGATTTTGCACATTATTTTGTGTAGCTTTCCCATCGCCTAGCATTTGTAGTACATCACCTTGAATTTCGGTTGTATAGCGTTCTTGTCCTTGCTGATCTTGCCATTTTCGAGTTTTTAAACGTCCTTCAACATATACTTGCGAGCCTTTATGCAAATACTGTCCGCATATTTCAGCTTGCCGGCGATAAAAAACTATTCTGTGCCATTCTGTTATTTCTCGCTTTTCACCTGTATTGCGATCAGTCCACGCTTCGCTTGTGGCAATACTTATATTAGCCACAGCTTCTCCATTAGGCATTGTTCTCAATTCAGGCTCACTACCTAACCGCCCAATTAGAATTACTTTATTTACACCAGCCATTTTTAGCTCCTTAAAATTCCAAAAACCGATCGGTTTTTGGAATCTTTATGATACTGATATAATCATATAAATATATTTTTATATAATTATTTTTCAATTTCTTTTAAAGAAATCTCCTTTGGCTTAGACAATAACTCCTTTTTTGCTTGCTTATATAAGTCTGCCGGTGATTTTTCAGCTCGACTTAAGCCATTGCTAATTATTTGCTCTAAGGGTTTATAATTTAACTTATGAGACTGTATAGAGGCTTCTATCATCTGCTCCTGTGTAACATTTTTGAAATGTAATTCATACCCAGCTTCTTTTGCAAGTTGAGAGATAAAAACCCTTTGCGTTCTTCCGTTCCCCTCTCTAAATGGGTGAATTGCGTTAATTTCACCCATATAATAAGCTAATCTTCCGGCGATTTTTTCTGGCTCTGTTTTTTTCAGAAATTGCTCTTTTTTAAGCTGATTAAATAATTTTTCTGCTTCAGGAGCAATCCTATACCCCATCATAAAATCTTGCCCACCTTTTTGTAAGTAGCCATCTCTTACTTTTCCAGCCCACGAATAAACATCTTGGAATAAATGCTTATGGATAGCTTTTAGGTGAGCTAAATTAAATTTACCTTTGATCGGAGTAATATCTAATTCCAATGCTCGTATATAGGAAGCGGCACGTTCATATTTGTCTAACTCGTCTTGATCTTTAATACCCTTTTTATTAAGCAATACACCATTTTCATCAGTAAATGGATCAGATCCCGTATATTTCATATACTTTCTCCTTGAGTTCTTGAAAACTTATTGCTCCATCAACCCATTCTTGAGATAGTTCTAAAATATCATTATCCATAATCAGACCTTCAAGCCGATTATTATCTAATGCAAACTGTACTGACTTTTCACGTTGGCTACGTTCTTCTTGGGAAATCATAATTCACTCCTTATATATTTGTATTTGTATTGATATATAAAAATATATTTATATGAATATATTTTTATTTGTTTATATCAGACCTTTCTGCTCTAAATCAGAACGGATTAACTCATTTACATATTGCTTGAAACTCATATCATTTAACATTGCGTACTGCCTTGCTGCCTTATAGACTTCTGTGTTCAAGTAAATAGATGTTTGTTGTTCATTGGAAGATAAATCCGATTTAAGTTCCGGCATTGCTTTCTTTTCAATACTTCCTAAAGATAGCGATCTTTTAGTTAATTTAATCTTGCTCATTTGATACTCCTAACATTGTTAAAATTTCATCAGTGATTTGCGTAATTTCTTCTTTAGCTTCTTTAGACTGCCCCTCGAAAACTGTACGCCCATCACTTAATACTTCCGCATAACTCACTCTAAGCCCTGTACTTTGTGAAAGCAACGGTATATCAAAGTTTTCATCAATAAACTGTACAACATCTTTCGTTAAATTCGTTTGCTTATTCGTCTGACTAAGCACTAAACCCGCTTTCAGTCTTTCATCAACCAACATTCGAGTTTGTACAAGTTCGATACTATCTTTACACGCCCATATATCAAACTGTGAGGGCTTTAACGGTATTAGAATAAAATTAGAAAGACGGATAGCGTCAGCCATACTTTTTTCTATTCTTGGCGCACCATCGATCACCACAAAATCCGCAAGTTTTTCAAGTTGCTTAATTTCTTTTTCAGATACGCCCTTATCACAACCATACACCGGAAAAAATTCATCAGACGCTAACGCATTCCACTCTCTAGCGGAAGCCTGCGGATCGGTATCAATTAAGACTACGTTATACCCTTTCAGTTGTAAACAACGAGCTATATTGATTGAAATGGTACTTTTTCCGCTACCACCTTTTTGGCTAAGAACCGAGATAATTTTCATAGTAACCTCTCAAATTGTTTAATCAGATAGCCAGTATTGCTACCCTACAAAGAGGATAATACACCATACAAAGAAATAAATCTATAAAAATATAATTATATCTTTATATAAAAATACAAACCAAGTTAGACTAAAAATGAAAAACCCGAAACATTGTTCGGGCTTGACATATTTATATAAAAATATAATTATTGGTTTATCCAACACGTTTTGTTAATCGGCTCATAACGATAAACAGTTTTTTCATAGGCATTATCACCATATCCTACGGTTTTAGTCCCAATAGCAATCGCTATACTTCCCCTATTCCAACTCGTACTGTCATACCAATTACTCGAACAAACATTTTTAGGCTTTTTCCAGTCTGTGTATTCGTGTTTATACACATTCTCACAGAACGCCGGAAGTTTATTTAGCACACGATAATAAGTGTGGGTAATATAACTGTTATCGTCTTTTTCTCTTCTCACTCGCCGCTCAACCTGCTGATTAAGCGAGTTAGCATCACAACCGTGCGCCTGTTCAGCGTAGAGATGAGTTAAAGTCGCTAATTTCATATCATCACTAGCTGTCTCACTAGGGCATAGCTTCAAGAAATTTTTGCGTTTCTGAACCGTTTTATGCCACTTTTTAGCCTTGATTTTAAAATACTTACGAATAGGATCTCGACATTCTGCTACCTTATAGCCCTCTGACGAAGCCATACATAAAATAACAGTACAAGCTAATTCTTCCTCTGCACTCAACCCTTTATTCACAGGCGATAGATCCAGTCCTGCAAATGAGGGGGCAGCAACACAGCTTGCTAATATGGCGACAATACTTTTAGTTTTTTGCATTTTCCTGCTCCCGTGTGAAAACAATGTTTACCGTTCTTGGAGATAACGCTAAATAATGCTCTCGTATCTCTCCTCTCGCTCCATTTGCTTGTAACCAATAGCGATACAATGATGTTCTACTTGGTAAACCATAAAGATCTATACTATCGGCGTGATGGGCAAAATAGAAAAATCTGACTTTCTCCTGCGGTGCGATATAATCCTCCCTATCAAGATTGATGTATGAATGTCTCCAACTCTTACCATTATGATCGCCTTTATTTAAAGGCACTCGTGATACTTGAGTTTGGCTATATACATTATTCAAATATGTTGTTGGTGCCGACATATCAATAGAAGTCGGTTTAGGTGGGCTACTACACCCACTCAAAAGAACACTACCGACTACGGCTACAAGAACTATTTTTTTACGCATTTATCCCCCTGTGGTTAATCTTTTTTGCCGACAATTCACCGCTAAACATTACTTCCTCTAATTGAGCTTTAGTCGGTAATTTCTTACCTAGATTTTTCAATCTTGGTGAGACCGATTTCAACTTATTTATAAAATAAGGGTCGTTATAGTAAATTGCCTTATCACACATAATCGGTTTACTGTTATTCATCACGATAACCTCTTTTGTTTCCCCAATGAGCTTAAACTCCTGCGGATAGAGTAGAGGACGAGACGTATCGCTAATGCCTCGACTATGTGAATTTTTGCTTTTACTGCGACTAATTTTATCTACGGTCATATTGCCTAAGACCTTTGAGTATTCTTCTGCGTCTTTCTGCTCGCTTGGCGCATATAAAATCTTACACCAGACATTCCCTAACAAATTTTCTGCCCCTTGAATACCGTAACCATCGGGCTTATCTGCTCGGAGCTGCGATTGCGTTTGGTAGATAAGCAACAGCCTTAGCCCAAACCCAGCGATATAGGCTACCGACTTATTGATAATGCTTAACATACCCATAGCAGTAAATTCATCAAGCAGTAGTAATGGCTGATATTTTAATGCCGGATTATTATCGGGAAGTTCATCTGTATTTGTTACAATCACCATATTGAAAAACAAATTAGCCATCTGTGGGGCAATCAGAAGATCTCTTGGGGATATGTGGAAATAGATAGTAATTTTCTCTCTCCGGAGTTTACGGAGATCAAAATCACTACGGGAAGTGGCATTTTCGACAATTTCATTTTGAAAAATCATCAATGGCGTTGTAAACGTACTATCAATCCCCGACTTGGTTTTTGACGAAGCACAGGCTGAAAAATAGACATTTAATTTATCGACAGTTGCTGGGTGAGCGATATTTGATTGAATACATAGTTTGGCGTGTTCTTCAAAGGTAATACGTTGGATTTCGCCATTTTCGTCAGCCTCTCCATCGAACCCACTTTGTAAACGGAGCAAATTCGCATAGGTAAAATCCCAATCAGTCAGATATTTTAATTTCATATCCCACAATAAAAATGCGGTCGCAATAAATAAATTTTGGGCTTGTTCGTTCCAAAAGTCTTTATCCGGTATGCCGATAAGGGGATATAACCCCATAGCCTGACTTTTAAGCTCTAATTCTGCTCTTGCTCTATCTGACATATCAACATAATCAAGCGGATTAAAACAATCCGTATCTCGTTCAAAAGGGGCAAACCGATAGACTTTTTGACCTAATTTATCTTGTCGATATTTACTGGTGATCCGATAACATTCATCTTTTATATCCTGCACAACGGCTGACTGTTCCCATTCCAACAGATTAGGGATAACAACCCCAATCCCTTTTCCCCCTCGTGTTGGCGCAGCTAATGAAACAAATTGCGAGCCGACAAAACGCAGTAATTTCCCCCCAGTTTTTCCGACAATAATTCCGCCGCTTTTAGCCAAAAGCCCCATTTTTTGAATTTCTGCCATAGTCGCAAATTTAGCGTCTCCATAGAGGGGAGATTTTTTACGCTGTGCCAAAAACATTACCCCAATCACAATAATACTTGTACAAAACCCTATACCAAAGGCTTCTAATACTTTCGGATAGCCATTGATCAGTGCTTCAAAAGGCAATAGTGGGTAGTAACGAGACAATGCGACCTTTAACTTCACGCCGTTTAACAAAAATAACACTATTCCGGCACTAAAATAGGTTATCAGCAACATTACAACGGCTATAAATGCTACTCTTATTTTTTCACGCATTGCCAACCCCTAACTTACGCATTGGATCAAAATACATTTCGGTAATATGGCGACCGTGTTCCGGTGTTTTAGTAACGTGAACAATAATATCGATAGTTTGTACTAGCAGCCTTAGAATAACATCATAGGACAATGTTCTACCCTGCTCATTTTGCAAGGTCATCATAATTAACCGTTCCCACGTCTCTTTTACTGATCCAGTGTGGCAAGAGGTAATAGAGCCATTGTGTCCGGAAGAAATCACGTTGATAAAATCGTATGTTTCACCACTTCGCAATTCAGCGAGCAAAATTCTGTCCGGTTTCATACGCAAACAAGACTTTAATAGGCTAGTTGCCGTGATAATATCGTTATGTTTTGCCTCACTCGGATAAAAGAGATGAACATAATTTTTATGCCTACGCATTGCCAATTCCGGCGTATCTTGTATGGTAATCAACCTTTCATCTAAAGGAATATAATCTGTTAAGGCTTTCATTAACGTGGTTTTACCAGAGCCAGTTTCTCCAGCTATCACGATATTTTTTCCATATAACACCGCTTTTTTCAAAAACTCTGCATACTGTCCTTGTTGATATAAACCTAATAATTCCCTATCTACGTCCGAGATTTGCTTTGTCTGTTGGATAATACGATTAAAAAAACCACTCTTTACATAATCATCTAACGAATAGAATGTTTGGCTCGGTTTTCTGATGGTAATACTGATCGTATCTTTTTCACACGCAGGGTACATAACGACTTGTACACGTTCGCCGGAGGGTAATACACTAGATAAAATCGGTTTTGTGTCGTGAATAATATCGGCGTTATAGGTTGCGAGGGCATTTGCAAAACGAAAACAACTATCATAGGTAATTTGTCCTACTTCCATATATTCCCAATGGCTATTTCTTTCGATAAAAATCTCATTAGGTCGATTAACCGCAATTTCAGTTACGCCGTCCATAGAAAGGTATTCACCGAATAACGATTGCGTTTCGTGTAAAATAGAGACATTCTTTCCTGTTAAATTGAGGCTGGCGTTCATCTACTTTCTCCGCAGCTTATACACACTCGAAAAATCAATATCTCTTGCCACGAAAACACCAACAAGATCACCGTGATTTTTATACAAGGTCGGCGGAATGTTTATCATATTTTCGACTGCCGTTTGTGCCATCTGTTGGGTTGCTTCTCTTGAAGATTCTGTGTAATCATAGCCCGAACGTCTATCTTGACGATAAGCCAAATAACCTGCCGTATCATCAATTAAACTAAGCAATATCGCCCCACCGAACCGCTTCCAAAAATGCGTATCCGTCCAACCTTGAATCCCTGTACCGCCTAATTCATCAGTCGCTCCGGAATCAATGTTAATTACTACATTTTTAGGCGTTCTAATTTCACTCCAAACAACAAATATGCGATCTTCACCTTGTTTAATTTGACCGCTACGGAACTCACCAAAAATTTCCGAACCGCGCTCAATAAGTAGTACGTTGCCATTTGCACTATATACATCGTGAGCCACGATACACCCTAGATTTCCGGCGATTGTTGAAACAACCTTTGTCCGTAAAGAGCATTGAATAAACGTCCCTTTTTTTAATAAGAGATTAGCGTTATAAGGGGATTTTTGAGCTTTTCGGGCAGAATATGCAGTAGATTGAAAAATATCACCGTTCTCTCCCTTTGTAAGCTGACTATCAGATAATACCTGTCCGCTTTCTACTTGTTCCGTGTCCGGTGAACTGCTTTCTATTGATGGCGAAGTAGAGCGTTCAATCATTAGCTTGCTCTTAGATTTAATCAATTTAGGGGGAGGCATTTCTATATCATCATTCGATAGCACCGCAGGAATAGGCTTATCTATTTCCGGCGACAAGATTTCCGGTGCCGGTTGTTTTTGAGGCTCTGCAAAATCACGAGATTTAACTTTAAATGTTGGTGCTTCTTTTACCGCTTGTTCATCTTCTTTCTTCAGATTTTCCTTATAAAAATTGAATGCGGTAAAACTTATCGGCACAAGGGCTAAAGCAATAAAGGCAAAACCTAACTTTTTGCTACGTTGTCGCTGATTATTAACCTTGCTTACTTCGGGCTTATGATCTGTATTCAGTTCAGTTGTATTTCTTTCAGATTGATTATTCATTTATTCCCCCACGACATCACGAGTTATTTCATCTGATACAGTCGTTTTATATGATGTAGGATTTTTGCCATAACTCCCATTAAAAATACCCACGACTTTATCACCACTGCGCAACACAAATTTTTCAGCCGTTTTTTGAATAACTAACGCTTGATAACGCCCATCTTCTTT
The DNA here is from genome assembly GCF_001998965.1 of Rodentibacter rarus. GTDB lineage: Bacteria > Pseudomonadota > Gammaproteobacteria > Enterobacterales > Pasteurellaceae > Rodentibacter > Rodentibacter rarus. Next base: position 5,295 of record NZ_MLHJ01000110.1, on the reverse strand, counting down.
AACGTGCGTATTCAGTAGGCTTTCTTGTTTTCCCTCTAATAGAAAGACAGCAGGAAACGTTTTATCTCTAGCAAAGCCTAGATAAGTAAACAAACCGTCATCATAAGCGTAATCCGGTGCAATGGTTTCACTGCCTTTTCGCACTTTCATTGAAAAGTCCCAATTTTTCGGCGCTTGAACTTTTTGCAATGCACTCTCTATTTGTTCTTGTTCTGTGATCTCTTTAGCCTGTTTAGCCCTTTTCTGTACCTGTTTTCGTTCTTCTTCCGGATAACGAAAATTCACTTGGTAGCTTACTTTCTTTACATCATCAACAAGAACAAGGTCGAACACATAATTACGTTTGGTTGTCATTACTAGAAGATTGGTATCCCATTTCTTTACTTCTGGTTCAAACGTAACTTTTTCGCCCTCGCTTCCCTCAACTTCTAATGCTATTGGTTTAATATAGATAACGTTTGCAGTATCTTTAAACTCCCAACCGTCAGAAAAACCGCTTGCCATATCGACTATCCGCTCATCATTATCAAATAAAATAGCTGTCCCAAAACCGTCTTTAAGTTTGATTTCGGTAACATCAAGCGCATTATAGGTTTGGGTTTGCATACGATTGTCATAACGAGATTTCACTGGTATAGAAACAGCATAAACACCTTGCGAGAATAGGCAAACAGCAACCGCTAATAAACTCATTTTTCGCATATCAAATCTCCTTATCCTTGCGGTAACTGGTAACAACAAAACCTAGAGGATTATCGAGGCGATAGCCCTCTAACATATCGATTTCGGGGTGATATTCGTAGGACAAGGTAACAACAAAGGTATCTGCCGACTTAGTATTGTGTGTAAACATTGTTTTCACCGCTTTAAAGCGAATAGTCGCTGTTTTATTTTTCTCACTTTCCCCAAGTACAATCGAGATAATTTCCGGCACTAATTTACCTTGGTTGGTGAGAACTTTATCCTTTGAATTAGGCAAATCTAATTCTTCGTCATAACCGACTTTGACAACCTCACTGCTCATTAGCTGTACAAGAGCATAATCCTGTTTATTGGTTTCATAGATGTATCCCTCGCGCGCTCGAACGTAGCGGGCCACAAAAAATTTATCCATTGCTTCGTCCGTTTCTAAGGTTTTCTCATTCAACGCTGTAACAATATCCGGTACGCCTGCACTATCAACCCTGATCACATAAGGCTCAACCGTTTTTAACGGAAAAAGAAAAAACACGGACAAACACAGTAACAAAGTAATCGCCGTCATAGCCCACGTTACTCGCCACGCTCTCTTGTTTGATTTCTCAAGTAAATAGGTTTTTGTAGCTTCAAAATCCTTGCTTTGCTCTATAAGTTTTTCTGTGGCATTACCCATTATTTTTTCTCCTGAACGTTGATCGGCTTATTGATAGGTTCTAACTCTGTGCCTGCTAGGTCGTTCGGCCACGTTGTAGCCGAACAACCAGCCAATAAAACCAAGCAGACAAGACATAAAACGGTTTGAAATACATTACGCATAGCACCCTCTTTTAGTTTATTTTTTAGTCAAAATTCAATTTTTTGCGTAGAAAATCCCATACGGCAGAACCGCATTATTAAAAAACGAACAGATTAGTATTTAGGTAGGCGGAGGCAATTTATCTCGCCCACCTTGATTTCGTAGAAAATTGATAAGGTTACGTCCGGCTCGCCCAGTTATTCTTCCTGCTCGCTCTGCATAACTTCCTTGATTTGGCACGCCCTGCGGCTGCTTATTACTATTCCAACCTTGCCCTATACCTCGCCCAAATCGCCAACCGCTACGACCACTATTTAAAAAGCGTTGTAATGATTTTTGAGTAATACCTAGAGAACGCCCTAATGAACTATTCGCTAAAGCAGTAGCACCACCCTCAACAGAAACGGTCGCTAAATTTCGTCCAAGATCTAATGAAAGGTATATAAATACACCGATAATAATACCGGCACATAACGCAATAAAACCACTGGTATAAAGAGAAGCCTCTGCAACCGAACCACTACTAATAAAGCCGGCATTACTGGCTTTTTCTGCGCCTAGATTACTGGTTAAACCATCTAAAATAGATTTAAAGAAATTGATCCCTAATCTACCAACAATCCCAACATATAAAACGGTGATGATGTTCGCAAAAATCAGTTGTAGCCATTGATTAAACATTTGACGGAGAAAGCCCCACATCAAGCAGAAAATAAAAATCGGGGCAGTAATGGCTAACAATTTCAAAGTAATTTCAGCAACCAATAAAATAATACCGGCAACTAATAGGGCGATACCTGTTCCTAACCAAACACCAGCCGCACCGATTGCTCCGGCGAGGGGAACATAGTCGGATTCATCTAACGCATAAATCGTTCCTGCTAATGATTGGGCTATCTCAAGTTGATCATCAAGCAAGGAAAAGATACTATCGCCTCCAACAAAACTTTCTTTTATCCCATCAACCGCACTTAGTGCCAATGAGAGATAACCGCCGTAATTGGTAACAACGGCTAAAATCATTATCTTTACAGCTAAATCCCAAATAATTTCAGCGACTGGCGATTGGACTTTTCCAGCCAAAATTTGATAGGCTTTATACAGAATAAAAATTGTTACCGCACTTGGAAACAAACTGCTTAATGTAGAGGCATAACCACCAGAAAAACCGCTTGATAAATCCTTTAATGTTTCCTTTAAAAATTCCTCTACGTGTTCAAAAAATCTATCGCCAGCCATACAAACTTACCTATTCATTCTTTCTAATTGGATTTCAAATTTAGAACATATTGATTTTCTTTTTTCAGCTAATTCAGTATAGTTGCTTGGGTGCTTCCGCTCTGTTTTAAAAGCCATAAAATTATTATTCTCTTTACAAACTTTTATTCCCTTTTCCAAAATCTCTCTTGAATAAGGTTGATTTTTACTGTTCATTTTAAAGGCTTTCATTACGGTTATATCTTGAATAGGAAAATCCGTTCCTCGCATAACCTCGTCAAAATTACTGTATTTTCCCATTGGGTCTAATTCAGCAAAGGCAGACAATGACACCGCACTAACGGCTAACAACGTAATAAGTTTGTTCATAATAAAATCTCCTTTTGTTGCTTATTTGAACGTAGGGATTTTACCGTGAATTTCTCGTTTTGCCATTAACTGTCTTTTTTGTTCTCGAACCAACCGCTCATAGGTCGCTTGTTGCGCTTGTTGAATATCAAACTGCAATTTTTCCGCTTGTAAGCTAGCGATTTTCAACTGCATTGTATTACCTAAGTCTTGGGCTTCTTTCATATCCTTAGCTTTAGCAATACGTTTTGACAAACTGTCTAATTCCTGCATTTTTTTACTAATGCGTTTTTCGGTTGCCGACAACCGCACAACTTGTTCCACATTGTTAGCGACTTCACTTTCACACAGATTTTGAGCCACTAGATTAGAATGTTTGCAGCGATCAAAGACTTGGTACTGTTCAAACAAACGTAGAGCTTCGCCTTTTAGTGCCGATTTACCATTTTTCAGAATTTCTACGGCTGAAATCACCTCTGATTTTGCCGTTTCGTAGTCTTGGTATATGCTTTTTACATCACTGATAAACTCTTTTAAATCACGAACACCAGTCGTAGCCTCAAGTTGATCGGCATAGGCTTTTAATTGACTTTTATAGTGATTGACCGTATCCGTCCATTGCTTTGCCTCTTTCGCCCATTGTTGAATAGTTTGCAACATACTCATTTGACGTTGAGCAGCAGCGGCACCATCAACAACAGGTACGCCACTGGCATTAACTACGGTTGGCAAAGATAAAGCGACAATTAACGCTAATTTTTTTACGGTTTTCATTGTGAAATCTCCTCAAAGGTTAGATACAACGTTGTTTATAAACTGGTAGCCATTTATCTGGATCTTCGCCAAATTCGGCTAATACGTTATGCAAAATAGGTACATTATCTTTACTGGTTGAAAGCACTTTGAGATTTTTACCCAAGTTACCTAAATCCAGTTTAGCCAATGCACTATCGTGTCCTTTTTTAACAAGGAATGTTCGAGAATCAGGATCAAGGCTTTTAACGATTTCAAACTCTTTTTGGCTAAAGTGAAGCCCATCAACATAATCTTTTTTAGTTGCTTTTGGGTTCGGCAATAAGATGATCGTAGCACTTTGTTCAATAACCGCCCTTGCAATCGGGCTTTTCAATACTTCATCAGGACTTTGCGTTGCCGGAACAACAAAACCATCTTCTTTACGAATAACCTTGAATTTGTTATAAACGAAATCTTCAAAAATAGGATCTTTGAGCCACTTCCAAAATTCATCAAGGAATAGAGCCAAACGGCGACCGTCTAGCAACTTTATTACACGGTGTAAAAGGTAAAAAGTAAGCGGTGCGCAAGTATCCTTATTGTCTAAAAATTCCGAACCATCGAAACCAAAATCCGTATATCCCTCAAATTTAAGTTCATCTGTCGGGTTATCAAATACCCAACCATAGGCACCACCATTCGCCCACGCTTTTAAACGGCGTGCAAGGGAATTTTCTTTTTCTTCACGAGAAATACCCTCCGGTAAATGCTCTAACATTCGACTAATACCATACGCTCTTAGCTCTATTGGTAATGCCATTACCGATTTAACAGCGTTATATAGCCGTTCTTCTTCAATCGCTGATAAGATTTCACCGTTTCGGGTAACGAGTAACTTCATCAAAGACATTAAAAAGGATAAATTTTCTGATGTAGGCTCACACATAAATGGATTAAAGCCTGTTGGCTTACCATTTTCTAACGTGAGATATTTCCCCCCCATTGCCCGAATATGCGCCTCTGCTCCTCTATCTTTGTCAAAATAGACTGTTGTTAGCTCTTTCTTCGTAGCATTACTATTAAATGTACTTTCGTCAGCAAATTTACGGAGCTGCGATTGTAAGAACGTCAGTAAAACGGTTTTTCCTGATCCTGCCGTCCCTAAAACAGTTGTATTGCCTAGATATTTCTCACCAAAATCATTTCCTTTTGGCGTAACTTCGTGGAAATTAAAAAAGTAAGGTTGTCCGCTAGGGGTACTTAATATCGTTACAGCGTCTCCCCAACAGTTATTTTTTACTTTACCGTTGGCAAAACTGTGTAACGACATCAGCGAGGCAAAATTACGAGAGCTAAGAGTTGATAAACGAGGACGATATTCAAAATTAGCTGGAAGTTGGGCGTAGTAGGTAGCCGGCAAAGCGATATTAGCTAATACCACGATAAAACCTAATTCCTGCATTGCATTGATAAGCTCATTGGTGTCAATGATCTTCCAA
>NZ_MLHJ01000011.1 GCF_001998965.1 Rodentibacter rarus | reverse complement strand
GCTCTTTGAGATAAAAGGAGATCAAGTGCTGTTTAAAAAGTGGGTTATATTTAGTCATAAAAAATCGACACTGTTAATGATCATGCAAAAATGCACCAGGTTGATGCAGTAAGATCATCGAAAAGTGATCCACTGCATCTTTTGATAAACTCCTTGTTATTTAAACAGGGAATAACCTGGTATGCTTTGCATGGAAACAATCTTAAAAATACGTCGCCTTTATCATAAAGAAGGGCTTTCTCAGCGTAAAATCGCTGAAAAACTTCGACTTAGTCGTCGTACCGTCAAAAAATATCTCAATATGATTGAGATTCCCAACTATCAACGTCAACACACAGATTCACCTAAATTAGGACCCTATAAAGTACGCTTAATTGAACGACTCAAAGAGGAGATGGATAAGCCACCTTCTCAACGTTTAACCGCAGTACGTCATTTTGAGTATTTACAAAGCCTTGGTTTTGAAGGGCAATACCCTTGTGTTTCTCGTTTTATTAAGCGTTATAAAGCGTCTTTTTTACCACCCACTACGGATGTTTTTATTCCACAAAAATTTCCACTCGGTGAGTCTTATCAATTTGATTGGAGTATTGAGAAAGTGGTGTTAGATGGGGTTGAAACAACGGTAAATATCGCTCATTTTCGCCTTTGTCATTCTCGTGCTTATTATGTCCGAGCTTATTTTAGACAAACCTTAGAAATGCTCATTGATGCACATAATCACGCTTTTAATTATTTTGGTGGTGTCCCTTCTCGGGGAATTTATGACAACCCTAAAACCATAGTCAAACAGATAAAATCAGGTAAAGAGCGCTCATTTAATGAGGGATTTTTGGCCATGATGAACCATTTTCTCATTGAGCCTGTGGCTTGTACACCAGCCTCAGGTTGGGAGAAAGGTCAAGTCGAGCGACAAGTTCAAACACTCCGTAAACAGCTTTTCCGCCCTTTATTAGCTTTCTCTTCCCTTGAGGCGTTAAATGATTATTTAAGAGATTGGTGTGCAAGGCAGATTCAAACTCAAGTCTGGGTTGAAGATAAACAACAGACGGTAGCTCAACGGTTGGAAAAAGAACGTGAAACACTCTCTCCTTTTAAACCCTATTTAGGTTATCGCACTACTCGCTTACTCGTTAATACCTCTGCATTGATTCTCTTTGATGCCCACAAATACAGTGTACCCTGCCATTTATGTGGAAAAGAAGTGATAGCTCAAATAGGTGCACAAGAGATAGTACTGGTTTATCAGAACCAAATAGTGGCTCGTCACCCGAGACAATTTATCAAAGGAGGAACCAGTTATAACCCTCTTCATTATTTGTCTGCCTTAAAGAAAAAACCAGGCGCATTACGACATGGAGAGCCCTTTCAAGGCTGGGCTCTTCCTCCCGCTATTAAAACCCTTCAACATCACTTACTTAAACAACCTCGTGGCGACAAGGCAATGGTTAAGCTTCTAAGTTTAATTGCGGATTTTGGTGAAGAAGTGGGGGTGACTGCCGCAGAGCTCGCATTAGAACAGGGATTACCTACCGTTGAAGCGGTACTTAATATTATCTTAAGGTTGACCGAACCGACTGTCCCTAAAATAGAGAGTCGACATGTTGCGCTGCGTTGTCCGCCTAAAGCAAATCTCAGCCAATTTGACCAACTCCTTCAATATCGAAGAACTCCCACCTTTCCTTTACTAAAATAAGACAGACAAGGAGATGATAATGGAAAGACAAGATTATATTGCATTACTGCAACAGCTCAAATTGACAACAATGGCAAATGAATTTGACGATATCGTGATTGAGGGTGTTCGACGCAAACGCCCAACACTCGATATTCTCGCACGTTTACTGAATGTTGAAATAACACAACGGGGTATTAACCAAACATTAGGGCGGATTAAACGTGCTAAGTTTCCCCAACAAAGAACCCTTGCCGAATTTGACTTTCAGCAGAGTCCTTTAGATGAAGCCCACTTCCAACTTTTGCTGGATGGTGAATATATTAAAGCTAAGCGTAATATTATTTTAGTGGGTGGTCCAGGTACAGGAAAAACACACTTAGCGACGGCACTTGGTATCCAAGCAGCGGAACAAGGCTATAAAGTACGATTTTGGAACGTATTGGATTTAGTGAATCAACTTGAACTGGATAATCAAATGAAACAATTTAAGCTTGTCCCTCAGATGACTCGTCAAGATATCATCATTTTGGATGAGTTAGGCTACTTACCCTTTAGTCAAAAAGGTGGGGCATTACTGTTTCATTTAATGAGTCAACTTCATGAAAATACCAGTGTTATTATTACGACAAACCTTGAGTTTTCAGAGTGGGGGACGCTGTTTACTGAGGCAAAAATGACAAATGCACTTTTAGATAGGTTAATTCACCATTGCCATATTTTAGAAACGGGTAATGAATCTTACCGATTTAAACATCGTAATTAAGAAATAACAAAAGTGGATCACTTTTAAAGGATCTTTGTGGTTCAATTTTGGAAGATCATTGACA
>NZ_MLHJ01000109.1 GCF_001998965.1 Rodentibacter rarus | reverse complement strand
GATAATTTTTCTGAATATGTCAAGGTGTCTGCCAATGGGCAACATATTCAAATTGCGACTGTTGAAGGCACATATTTACGCTTTGCTTTACCACTGGGCTATATTCAGTCTTTCAATCCCGACCACCCTCAATTTACCCTTAATCGTAATCGAGACTACCTTGAACTCTTTGACCGTGAAACAGGCTTATCAAAATTTTTCCAAGTTTCAACCGCTCGTTTTGCCGAGAACAAGGATGAGTTAGGCTTTCCTCCCCTTGAAGACGGTATTTTCCCGATAAGCTATTGGCAAGATGAGTTTGCCAACCGAGTGGATTTTATCTATCAAGATAGCCGCCTGACTCAAATCAAACATTCTGATGGGATTGAGTTGGCTTTAGCCTATCAAGGGCAATGGCTCCATCAAATTATCCGCACCGATACGGAGCAGTCTGAAATACTGGTAACCTATCGACAAAATGAACAAGGCGCATTAGTCGAAAGCAATGCCCTACTTGATTTTCATCTGTTCTACGACTATGACGATGCCTTTAACCTTATCCGTTGGTCAGATAGAGATAAAACCTGGGTGGATTATCATTATGACGAAAAAGGGCGGGTGATTCACAGTATTGGTGCGGATGGCTTTTATCCTGTTTGGTTTCAGTATGAAGATAATCGCACCACGGTGTTAGATAGCCAACAACGTGCTACGGTCTATGACTACGATAGTCATATAATGAAACCGCTTACCATCACCTCACCAAGCGGTGCCAAAACGCATTTTGACTACGACCGCTACGGCAATTTACTGACCCAAACCCTGCCTGATGGTAATCAAATCACCTTTGATTATCTTGAACAAACCGGTTTAGTTCGTTGTTTTACCGACACACTAGGCAATCAGTGGCAATATGAATACGATGACCGGGAAGCACTTATTAAGCTCACCGACCCACTAAACCGCTCCTGGACAAGACAAATCCAGTTGGCAGAAGTCAAAAATGGGGAAAAACAGACCGCACTTTTCACGGCGCCTGATGGCACAACCACTGAGTTTGTACGCAATCAATTCGGTTTACTGACCGAAGTAAAATCCATGGTCGGGCAACGTCAACAGCTTGAACAGTTCCACTACGACCCACGTCATCGTTTAATTGAAACCCAAGATAGCGAGCAACGCCGTATTCAGCTTGGTTATGATGATAAAGACCGCCTAAGCCGATTTACCAATGGCAAAGGCTATCAGTGGCAGTATAACTATAATGCTCAGCATAAATTAAGCCGCATTAACCGCCCAAACCAAAGTTTTGAACAGCAAGACTACGACCGACACGGTAATCTTATTCGCTACACCGATGCCAATGGGGTAGATTGGCAGTTGAAATACGGAGCGTTTGACCTGCTCATTGAAAAAATCGATGGTGAGGGCAACCGTTGGCAGTATGACTACGATAAAGATAGCCTTAAACTTCGTCAAGTGACCAATCCGAAAGGCGAAACCTACACGTACACCTTTAATGAAAACGGACAAGTTGCCACCGAAACCGACTTTGCCGATAACCGTTGGGTTTATCGCTACAATGAAAACGGCACACTGAAAAGCCTGACCGATGGCGAGGGAAACGTTACCCATTATGACTATGACGCAGGTTATCGATTAATTCGCCTTATCACGACTGACGACAGCTATTTTTACGAATACGATAACCTCGGCAGGGTTACCGCTATTCAAAGCCTGTATAGCCGACAAACCTTTGAATACGACCTGAATGACCGACTCATCAAAGAAACCCAAAACAGCCACCGAATTGAGCGTACTTATGATGATGAAGCCCAAACCCTCACAAGAACGCTCTATATTGAGGGGAAAGATGAGCCTATCATCACGCAATTTAAGTACAATAGTCTCGGTGAGTTAATTGAACTGAACTTGCCGGACACAACGGATACAAGCGGTCAGAAAAACCAACTGTTTTTCCAATACGACCAAAACGGCAATGAAATCGACCGCTCTTCCCCACAAGGGTTTATCCTCAAACAACGCTATGATGCGATGGATTGTCTTACCCAACAACGGGCAGGTTGGGAGCCGACACAGTTTTTTGACAAAGACGAACTGCGTGCCACGGGCATTGACGCTCCAAGTTTTGCTGAGGTCAATCAACATTACCGCTATGACAAGGCGCTGAATACCCTTGAAACTAAAGACAAAGGCGAACAGCACTTTTTCACCCTAAACCGAAACAACCAAATCACACAGGTTCACAACCAAAACCGTGAACAAGAACGCTATGCCTATGATGAATGTGGCTACCTCACCCAACGTTATGTGGGTAGTGAAACCTATGGCTTAATTCAAAACCCACACCACCCGGAGTATCAGGCACAGCGGCAAATTATCCCACATCAGGATATTTACCAAAAGGGGCATAAACTCCACCGCTTAAACGAAAACTACTACGAATACGACAAAGCGGGTCGGTTGGTCACCAAAGTTGAAAAACGGGACGGCTTTAGAAAACAAGAAACCGACTACCGCTGGAATGGCAAAAACGAACTGATTGGCATCACCACGCCAAAAGGTGAAGTGTGGCACTATAAATACGATGCTTTAGGCAGACGGATTTCAAAAGAATGTCCGCAACAACATCTACGCATTGAATACCTGTGGGACGGCGACCAAATCGCTTTCACTCGAACTTTCAAAAACGATGAACTTGTCAGCGAACGGCACTCCGTATTTAATGGATTTGAATTAGTCGCCCAACAAGACCACTATCAAAAGCTTAAACAAACCATTGACGGTAACTTCATCGAATGGAAGCAGGAAACCGGCTACGCCATCTGCCAACCGAATGGACAAGTGCTTGCACTTCTTAATCCGCAAGGTAAAACTCTGTGGCGTAGAGAAAAACAAACGCTTTGGGGACTGCTCTTCTCCAATGAATATAGACAGTCAAATCCACTCAATCCACAAATGTTATTCGCCGGGCAATATTACGATGAAGAAAGTGGGTTAGC
>NZ_MLHJ01000108.1 GCF_001998965.1 Rodentibacter rarus | reverse complement strand
AAAACAACGTTGTGCAACTGCTGTATAATACCGAAAAAAATGGTAGAAATCATTTCTACCGTTTTTTTGTATGACAATTTGATTAGCTAATCGTTGTTCCTTCTTCAGTGCCCAACACCACATTGCGTAATGCACCGGGTTTTACCATATTAAACACCCGAATCGGCATACCGTGATCCCGTGCCAGCGTAAATGCCGCTAAATCCATCACTTGTAATTCTTTATCGATCACTTCTGCGTAGCTAAGATTTTGATATAACTTCGCTTGCGGGTTTTTCGCCGGATCGCAATCATATACCCCATCAACTTTCGTTGCCTTTAAGACCACATCCGCCTCAATTTCAATGCCTCGTAAACAAGCCGCTGAATCCGTTGTAAAAAATGGGCTACCTGTACCGGCAGAGAAAATCACCACACGTTTTTCACGCAACATTTTGATCGCCTCAGACCAATTGTAGGTATCACAAATCCCGTTTAATTGGAAAGCGGACATCAATTTTGCATTCACATCCGCACGATGTAACGCATCACGCATGGCTAAGCCATTCATCACGGTGGCAAGCATCCCCATATGATCGCCCACCACACGGTTCATTCCGGCTTTCGCCAGTTTTGCACCACGAAATAGGTTGCCACCGCCAAGCACCACACCAACTTCTACGCCCATTTCCACTAATTCTTTGATCTCTAATGCCATACGATCAAGAATCGAGGGATCAATACCAAATCCTTCATCCCCCTGTAATGCTTCACCGCTTAACTTCAATAAAATACGTTTATAAATTGGTTGGCTCATTGTCTTTTCCTTTTTGGCTTAAAAAATTGGCTTATTTTATAGAATAACGAAACAAGAGTGAAGAAGTTAAAGATGGAAATTCTGATTGAAAAATGGATAATAAGCGACATTTCATTTTGAGCAGAAAACTATGACAATACCAAAAACATACCGTATTTTAACCGCACTTTTTGTCTTTGCTTGCGCCAATCTCACAGGTCATTTTGTGTTGATCGGTTCTGGCATGTTCCCAGAACCCGGCATGGCGCTTATCTTGCTCACCGGGGCGATCATTTTGCTATTAAGCAGTAGCAAAAAGGCATTTTATTTTATTCTATTACCGCTCGCTTTCGCCCATGCTATTTATACTCCAACAGGGCTTAATTTTGGGGCACCGAGTTATCAATATATCGCCTCCGTTTTCTCTACGGATCTATTAGAAACCAAAGAATTTTTATTACAAATTCCGTTCAGTAGCTATGTGATCGCCTTTTTAATCCCGATTTTATTGCTTGTGCAATATAAAAGTGCGGTCAAATTCGGGGTTAAATTTTATCGAAACAAAGCCTTTATTACGCTGAGTGCTTTGCTCTTTGCCTATCACCTGCCCATTGCCGAACCAATGAAAGAAACCGTCAGTTCGACCGTCAAAATCTATGATGAAATGAACAAATTAAAACAAATGGCGCAATCAGACAACTGGGGAAAATCCACATTAGAAAATTCCCGTTACGATGATTATGTCATCATCCTTGGTGAAAGCGCACGCAAAGATTATCACCATGCCTACGGCTACCCCATTCACAATACGCCTTTTATGTCAAATGCCAAAGGCACGCTCATTGATGGTTTTCGTTCTGCCGGCACCAATACGGTAGCCTCTTTACGTTTAATGCTCACCTTGCCAAATAAAGAAAAATGGGAGCCCAATTACTCATTAAGTTTAGTGGATTTGGTGAAATCCGCCGGCATTAAAACCTATTGGTTATCAAATCAAGGGTTATTAGGGGAATTCGATACGCCGGTATCCTCGCTTGCCTCAAAATCCGATGAAACCCTTTTCCTCAAAAAGGGGGGCAGCTTCAACTCCACCAACTACAGTGATTTTGATTTATTACCCCAATTATCCCAAGTGTTAGCCTCGCCAATTCAGGGAAAACGTTTCATTGTGTTGCATATTTACGGTGCTCACCCGCTCGCCTGTGATCGGGTGGAAGATTACCCGAAAATTTTTAAAGAGGAAGACATTGATCCTCGCTATGCCTACTTAAACTGCTATATTTCTTCCATAAAAAAAACCGATGATTTGCTAAAACAGATTTATGAGCAACTTCAAGAAAACGAGCAAAAAACGCACCGCACTTTTTCCATGCTCTATTTTGCCGATCACGGCTTATGCCATCAACAAGATGAAAAACACCAGGTGCTATTTAATCAAAACTGTTTTAGCCAAGCACACCACGATGTGCCTCTTTTTAAAATTTCCTCTGATGATACTGAACGCAAAGAATACAAGGTGTTTAAATCCGGATTGAATTTTTTAGAAGGTATTGCAAATTGGATGGGAATTAAAAACCCACAACTTCACGAAGAAAACTTATTTTCCAACGAAGCGGATCAAGAAGATTTTGGGTTACAAAAACGCATTAACGAAAAATATCGTCAAGAAAGGGATCCCGCCGTCGATATTCGCTCTAAACCTGAATGAGCCGCCAATCTAAGCGAAGCCTCTCAATATTTCTCACAAAAAACATAAAAAAATCCCTTTAATGCCAACGCATTAAAGGGAACAAATAGAGAAAGAAAAATTATAATTTCGCTGCAAGCATCGCTTCTAATTTTTCTTGGTCGATAGCGAACTTACGAATGCCCTCAGCCAATTTTTCAACCGCCATCGCATCGCTATTATGTTGCCAGTAGAATTCCGCTTCAGTCAGTGGTTGCGGTTTGGCCTTCACTTCACCTTTATATTCAAGTTTACGCACAAGTGCGGTTGAATTTTCTTGTAATTCTTTAAGAAGCGGTGGCGCAATGGTTAAGCGATCACAACCCGCTAACTCGGTAATTTCCCCCACATTACGGAAACTTGCCCCCATCACCACCGTATTGTAGCCATATTCTTTATAGTAGTTGTAAATTTTGGTAACGGAAATCACACCCGGATCTTCCGCCGGTGCATAGTCTTTTTTATCACTATTGGCTTTGTACCAGTCTAGGATACGACCAACGAAAGGTGAAATTAAATAGACCCCCGCTTCGGCACAGGCACGGGCTTGCGCTTCTGAGAATAATAAAGTGAGATTACAGTTAATGCCTTCTTTTTCAAGAATTTCTGCTGCACGAATACCCTGCCATGTTGAGGCAATTTTAATCAAAATTCGATCATTTGAAATGCCAGCTGCATTGTAAAGGGCAATAAGTTTACGGGCTTTTTCAACAGTTGCTTGCGTATTGTAAGAAAGACGGGCGTCCACTTCGGTAGAAATGCGTCCCGGAACGATTTTTAAAATTTCTAAACCAATGTTTACTGCTAATTTATCTTCTGCATCAATCAGTTGTTGTGCTTTATCACTGCTTTGCGCTTTGGCATAACTGATGGCTTCATCAATGAGTGGGGCATATTGCGGTAATGCTGATGCACTTAAAATTAAAGAGGGGTTCGTTGTCGCATCTTGCGGTTGGTATTTTTTGATAGCGTCAATATCGCCGGTATCTGCCACAACCACAGTCATACTACGAAGTGAATCTAATTGAGTTGTCATTGTTTTCTCCTTGTTTTGATTGATGGGCGTTACGATAGCATAAATTGAATTTAAAGTGATAGTAAGAAATCGCAATAGATTGAATAGTTTTTACAGAAAAAAGAAGGATTCTTTATTTTTTATCAAAACTGTGATCGATGTCACTTTTGTTAGGGAATAAAGCCTTTACAAATTTGAGGATTTGAGATAAATCATTGGACTTAATCATGATGATTTTAACAATCGTTTAAAAAAGGAGTGTCTATGCAACCTAATCTCTTCCGTCAGTTTTTCTTTTTCAGCCTCACTTTAGCGCTGTCCGGCAGCCTTTATGCTGCTCAAGTGCCCACCGGTACAGAACTTGCACCGGTGCAAAATATTGTGATTAATAACGGTGCAGAACCACAAAGTTTCGATCCCCATAAAACCGAAGGGGTGCCGGAGTCGCAAGTGGCTTATCAATTATTTGAGGGCTTAGTCAGCACCAATTCAAAGGGTGAATTGATACCGGGTGTGGCAGAACGTTGGGAAAGTTCGCCTGATTATAAAACCTGGACATTCCACCTTCGCAAAGACGCCAAATGGTCAAACGGTGATCCTATTACAGCACAGGATTTTGTCTATTCTTGGCAACGTTTAGTAAACCCTAACACCGCCTCCCCTTACGCCAGTTTCTTAGATTACATGCAAGTGGTAAATGCGCAGGATATTATTGACGGCAAGAAAAAACCGGAAGAATTAGGCGTGGAGGCCAAAGACGGTTACACTTTTGTGGTTTACTCCGCCAACCCTGTGCCTTATGCTGTTGGGCTGACGACCCACCAATCTTTGCTCCCCGTTCCACAAAAGATCATTGAAAAATTCGGTGATGCTTGGGTGAAAAAAGAAAATATCGTAGGTAATGGCGCGTATAAATTAAAAGATCACGTTATCAATGAAAAAATTGAATTTGAACGCAATCCACTGTATTGGAATGATGAAGAAACCGTCATCAATACCGCCACTTTCCTAGCCATTGAAAATGCCAGTACGGATGTTTCCCGTTATCGTGCCGGAGATTTGGATATCACCAACTACTCACTCCCACCGGAACAATTCGCTAAGTTGAAAAAAGAATTGCCGGATCAGGTGTTTACCGCTCGTACTTTGGCGACCTATATGTATGAGATCAACAATAGCAAGCCGCCATTCAATGACAAACGTGTACGCCAAGCCTTAAACTATGCCTTAGATCGTACGGTGATTACCGATAAAGTGATGGCACAAGGGCAAACCCCGACTTATGTGTTCACCCCAACTTATATTTCAGAAGGTGAGCGGATTAGCCAACCTACCTATTCCCAAGAACCCATGGTAAAACGTAATGAGCAAGCCATTAAGCTCTTAGAAGAAGCAGGGTTTAGCAAAGCCAACCCATTAAAATTCACCATTCTTTACAACACCAACGAAAACCATAAAAAAGTGGCAATTGCCGCTGCCTCTATGTGGAAAGCCAATACCAAAGGCTTAATTGAGGTGAAATTAGAAAACCAAGAATGGAAAACCTATATTGATAGCCGTCGTGCCGGTCGTTATGATGTGGCGCGTGCCGGTTGGAGTGCGGATTACAACCAAGCCACTACTTTCGGAAACTATTTCTTATCCACCTCTAGCAACAACACGGCAAAATATGCCAGTGCAGAATATGATAAGGCAATGGCGGATTCCTACTTTGCCACCGATGAGGCAGGTCGTGCGGAAGCCTATGCCAAAGCGGAAGCAATTTTAGCGCAAGATTTTGCCCTTGTACCGGTTTTCAATTATGTAAACCCACGCTTAGTGAAACCTTATGTGGGCGGTTATACGGCACAAGATCCGCAAGACCATATTTTCTTGCGTGATCTCTATATCATTAAGCATTAATAAAAAGTGCGGTTAGAAAAACATTCGTTTTTTTGACCGCACTTTTATTTTTATCAAATCCTTGCCTCACAAAGCAAAAAAGAAAATATCGCCGTGATATTTTAGGGTTGGAGTAACCATGTTCAAATTTATCCTTAAACGGGTGCTGGAAGCCATTCCCACGTTGTTTATTTTAATTACCTTTTCGTTTTTTCTGATGCGCTTAGCACCGGGCAGCCCTTTCACCTCAGAACGGGCTTATCCACCTGAAGTGATGGCGAATATCGAAGCGAAATACCACCTCAATGAACCCTTACACAAACAATATCTATTGTATTTAGAAAATCTTTCCAAAGGGGATTTTGGCCCTTCCTTTAAATACAAAGATCAATCGGTAAATGATTTAATCGGCGCCGCTTTTCCTGTTTCGCTCAAATTAGGCTGCATTGCTTTTTTGTTTGCCCTCACCCTCGGCATTTCTGCCGGTACTCTTGCCGCATTAAAACAAAATAGCCGATGGGATTATATTTTAATGAGTATGTCGATGACAGGGGTAATCATGCCAAGCTTTGTCTTTGCGCCACTTCTTGTTTTATTTTTTGCTATTTGGTTAGGGTGGTTACCTGCCGGGGGATGGAATGAGGGAGCATTACCTTATTTAATTTTACCGGTCGCTTCACTCACTATTGGCTATGTGGCAGGTATTGCTCGGATTATGCGAGGCTCAATGATTGAAGTGCTCCATTCCAATTTTATTCGCACCGCCAAAGCCAAAGGGCTTTCCACCCGTCGAATTATTTTAAAACACGCCCTTCGCCCGGCACTTTTGCCTGTTATCACTTATCTTGGCCCTGCCTTCGTAGGCATTATCACCGGTTCCATGGTCATTGAAAGTGTATTCGGCTTACCCGGTATGGGGAAATTATTTGTCAATGGGGCACTAAACCGTGATTACTCTTTAGTATTAAGTTTAACCATTCTGGTGGGCACGCTCACCATTTTATTTAATATGATTGTAGATATTTTATATGCGGTCATTGACCCGAAAATTCGTTATTAGGAGTGTGCAATGACCCAACCGATTAATCAAAAAAATACTGAATTTGTGGAACAACTCGCCGAACGAATGGAGGAAATGCAACTTGAAGGGCGCAGCCTCTGGCAAGATGCAAAACGGCGTTTCTTCCGCAACAAAGCGGCTGTCGTCAGTTTAGTTTTATTACTGATGATTGTGCTATTTATTACCTTTGCTCCCTTCTTCTTTCCCTTTACTTATGAAGATACGGATTGGAATATGATGGGCGTTGCCCCAACTTCCGAGGGATTGCATTTCTTCGGCACAGATTCCTCAGGACGTGATTTGCTTGTTCGGGTAGCGATTGGCGGGCGAATTTCCCTGATGGTTGGCATTGCCGGTGCCTTAATTTCAGTGATGATTGGCACCATTTATGGGGCGATTTCCGGCTATTTCGGCGGTAAAGTGGATATGGTGATGATGCGTTTCTTAGAAATTCTCAGCTCCTTTCCTTTTATGTTTTTTGTCATTTTGCTGGTTACCCTTTTCGGACAAAACATTTTCCTGATTTTTGTGGCAATCGGTGCCATTGCCTGGTTAGGCTTAGCACGGATTGTGCGGGGTCAAACCCTCAGCCTCAAAAACAAAGAATTTGTGGAAGCCGCTATTGTCTGCGGTGTGCCACGCCGTCAAATCATCCTCAAACACATCATTCCCAATGTATTGGGCTTAGTGGCCGTTTATGCCTCCCTAGAAGTGCCGGGATTGATTTTATTTGAATCCTTTTTAAGTTTTTTAGGACTGGGCACACAAGAACCCATGAGTAGCTGGGGCGCACTACTCAGCGATGGTGCTGCCCAAATGGAAGTCGCACCTTGGCTTTTAATTTTTCCGGCTTTCTTCCTTTGTTTAACCCTATTTTGTTTTAACTTTATCGGCGATGGCTTGCGTGATGCCCTCGACCCAAAAGATCGCTAGGAGCGGTTTATGGAAAAACAACAACAAAATCAACCGCACTTATTAGACGTGCAAAACCTCTATGTCAATTTCCACACGCCCGATGGTATTGTGACTGCCGTCAATGATCTGAATTTTACCTTAGATGCAGGGCAAACCCTCGGCATTGTGGGTGAATCCGGTTCCGGTAAATCCCAAACTGCTTTTGCGTTAATGGGCTTACTTGCACCGAATGGCAAGGTTTCCGGCTCTGCCCTATTTAACGGCACGCAATTAGTCAATTTACCCACCGCACAACTGAACAACATCCGTGCAGAACAAATCGCGATGATTTTCCAAGACCCGATGACCTCATTAAATCCCTATATGAAAATTGGTGAGCAATTAATGGAAGTATTGATGTTGCACAAAGGTTATGACAAAAAAACGGCATTTGATGAATCGGTGAAAATGTTAGATGCGGTAAAAATGCCCGAAGCCAAAAAACGCATGGGAATGTACCCCCATGAATTTTCAGGTGGGATGCGCCAACGAGTGATGATTGCTATGGCATTGCTTTGTCGCCCGAAATTACTCATTGCCGATGAACCCACTACTGCCCTGGATGTCACCGTTCAGGCGCAAATTATGACTTTACTGAACGAACTCAAACAGGAATTTAATACCGCAATTATTATGATCACCCACGATCTTGGGGTGGTTGCAGGCATTTGCGATCAGGTTCTGGTGATGTATGCTGGCCGCACTATGGAATATGGCACAGCAGAACAAATTTTCTATCACCCCACCCATCCTTACTCCCTCGGATTAATGGAGGCAATTCCTCGTCTTGACGGCAAACATGACAGCCTCGTCACCATACCGGGAAATCCGCCCAACCTGCTCCATTTACCGGCAGGCTGTCCGTTTTCCCCCCGTTGCCGTTATGCCGCTGAACAATGTAAAACTGCGCCAAAATTGACCGCACTTTCCGAAGGGCATTTGCGAAATTGCTGGCTTCCTGCCACACAGTTTGAGGGACGAACCCTATGATGAACGCGAAAAATTTATTATTAGAGGTAAAAAATCTGGGCGTATCTTTCAAAATCAAAAATGATAAAGCCCTGTTTTTTGCCAAACCGCAAACCTTAAAAGCGGTGAACAACGTGTCTTTTCAACTTTATGCCGGCGAAACCCTAGGCGTGGTGGGCGAATCAGGCTGTGGGAAATCCACCCTTGCCCGTGCCATTATTGGTTTAGTGGAAGCCAATGAAGGGGAAATTATTTGGTTAGGTAAAGATTTACGAAACCAATCACCAAAACAATGGCGTGATACGCGTAAAGACATTCAAATGATTTTCCAAGATCCTCTCGCCTCGCTCAACCCCCGAATGAATATCGGCGAAATTATTGCTGAACCGCTTAAAATTTATCAACCTCACTTGAACGCAGAACAGGTGAAAGAAAAAGTGCAGGCAATGATGTTAAAAGTCGGCTTATTGCCCAATTTGATCAATCGCTATCCCCATGAGTTCTCCGGAGGACAATGCCAACGTATCGGTATTGCCCGTGCATTAATTATTGAGCCTAAAATGATTATTTGTGATGAACCGGTTTCCGCATTGGATGTGTCCATTCAAGCCCAAGTGGTAAATTTATTGAAATCTTTACAAGCAGAAATGGGCCTATCACTCATTTTTATTGCCCATGATCTTGCGGTGGTAAAACATATTTCCGACCGAGTGTTGGTGATGTATTTAGGCAACGCCATGGAGTTAGGCAGCGATGATGAGGTGTATCATCACACCAAGCACCCTTACACCAAAGCCCTGATGTCTGCCGTGCCCATTCCTGATCCTAAATTGGAACGAAATAAAAACATCCAGCTCTTAGAGGGGGATCTCCCTTCCCCGATAAACCCGCCGTCCGGCTGTGTTTTCCGCACAAGATGCCCTCTTGCCGATGAGAGCTGTGGTATACAAAAAACCACATTTAACGCAGATAACGGCAGTCATTTTGTGGCTTGTTTGAAAGTGTAGGATCATATTAATAATATGAAAATTATAAAAAATTTTGATATTAAATTGTGGTTGGCATTTCTACTCATCATGTCGATTCCAACGGTTATTAATATACTTCGATTACATTTTATAGGGACAATGCCAAATGATTGGGGGTTTAATATTGCTAGCCAAATTCAATGGTTGAATATTATTTATGAAATCATTAAAGAGATGCTGTTAGTACCGTTATTTTTTATGCTAGCACAGGCATTGAAAGAAAACAGAACTGCATTAATTAATAATGCGCTTAGCGGTCTATTATTGGTAACCGTTATACATTCGGTCGTTTCAGTGGGGATCTTCTTCTTGGCTGAAACATTAGTTACAGGACTAAACCAACATTCAGCATTGATTCAAGATACTGCTCATTATATTAAATTGGAGTCTGTTGCGATAATGTTATCTGTAGTAACAGAGTATCTTATTGTTTATTTAGCAGTGACTGATGATTATAAAAATCTAATTAAGTTCTCATTATTAAAAATTAGCTTATTGATTATATCAGATATTTTCTTGATTTCGGATTGGCGTATTTCGTTGAATTTAGGTGTAAATGGCATTGCTATATCTAATATTTTAATCAATGGTATATTGACAGGATTTATTTTATCTAATAATACAATTCGTCAATTTATTAGAGGATTCCATTTTTATTTTGATAAAAAATGGTTTAAACAATGGTTTCATTTAGGTATGTTTTCGGGATTTGAATCATTGATTAGAAATACTGTTTTTGTGCTAATGATCTTAGGAATGGTTAATCAGATCGGTAAACAAGGGGTGTATTGGATTGCTAACAGTATTATTTGGGGGATTTTGCTTGTACCATCACTCGCTTTGGCGGAAGTTGTTAAACGAGATGTAGCAATGAATAAGTCTGCGATCATAAGTAATACAGCATGTTATATGAGGTTAACGATAATATTTGTCATTTTATGGTTGTTTTCTATCCCCACATGGGAATGGTTTTTAAGTCATATTTTAATTATAACGGATATGAATACCGTAACTGAGATTATGAAATTACAGACCGTATTTTATATTGTTTTTATGTTCAATAATGGTATTTTAGATTCAACAATCAAAGCTTTGGGAATGACGAAATATATGCTATATCAGTCAATTTTTATTGATATTTTTTATTATAGTAGTGTATTTTTGATATATAAAATAGGCTTTCTTGAAATGTCTCTAACTAACATCTCATTAATTTTTGGTTTTGGTATGCTTATGGATATTTTTCCAACCATATACCTGTATTTAAAAGCATTACGTAAGGAAAATATTTCATTATCAAAAATTAAATGGATCTAACGGTTTCATAGAGAATTAAATATGGTTTCGCCCAAATTACCCGAGAAAACAGCGTTTCGCATTATGTCTTAGTTTCATCACTTGGCACGAATGCAAAACTTAAAGCCTACTCACCTGCTCGAAAGAGAAGTTAGCTGATTCATATAAAAATTAGCATTCCCCCATTGTGTGACTCTCCGCTCAATAATGCTGGAATACCCAACATCGCTCACCCAATGGAAAAATCGATTAGGTGATTATCCAAAATGTGGAAAACTACGCCTGTTTCTACTTTAGCCCAAATTATGTGTACCATTACGTAACATACTGAAAAATTTGATATTTGGGAAAGCGGAGAGATGTGGAAGTATGCACGTAAATAAAATAATATGAGTGTGATTTTTACAATAAGTTTATCTTGCTATTTATTATCATTTGATCTGCCAAACCGGATTTTCCGCAATCACGCCTTCCAACCATTTTTGAAACACTTTAACCGTTTGGGAATATAACAGGAATAAGGGTAAACAAAGCTCATCGGCATAGCCCCAGGTAAATTTTGCACCTCCTCTCCCTGTTCACACCGCTGCATTTGCTACATTTTTAGCGATGGAAGCACCTAATGGGAGCTATAATGTTGCAGGCCTTGATCCCCGTTTGGACGGCAAAAAATTACGTCAGCAATTTCCACAATGGTCGTCTGAGTTTCGCTTGAGCGAATAATAAAATTCGGCGATAGAATTTATTTTTTTTATCCCTATATTTGGGTTTAATAACTGTGTTAGTACTCGTCAATTTTTTACAGTATATAAAGAAATCTTTATGAAAAAGACCGCACTTTTCTTAGCCTTAGGGCTCGCCGGCTTCTATTTTTGCCAAAGGCTGCGACACATTTAATACCCAACAATCAGAGCCGTTCAGCGGCAAAGTTTTGGTAGAGGGGCTATAAAGCCCGTGGGATATGGCGATTGACCGTAACAGACTGCTTTGGATTACGGAAGTGGGTGGCAATATTTTGTTGGTGGATGCGGAAATGGGCAAGCACCAAGTGATTCATCATTTTGAGGATGTGGTGAACGGCGGTCACCAACGAGACTTATTGGGGTTAACTCTTGATCCGAATTTCTTATCAGGCAAGGGCGACAACGTACTTTATGTTGCCTATGCATATAAAGGGGAAGATGAGCAAGAGCATACTAAAATCGTTAAACTCACTTTAGATAAAACCGCCTGTAAAGTGGAGAAAACGGAGATTGTACTCGATAATTTGACCTCTTTTACCGACCATCAAGGCGGTCGCTTACGTTTAGGGGCGGACGACAAACTTTACTATACCATCGACAATTGAGGGGCGAAGCAATATTACCGCACTTGCTATGCAGATCATGCACAGTGCTTACCGACCCAACAAGAAGTGAATAACAACGATTTTGCTGCTTATGAAGGCAAAACCTTGCGTTTCAACATTGACGGGTCGATTCCTGAAGATAATCCTGTCATTAAGGGCGTGAAAATCCACGTTATACCTATGGATACCGCAATCCGTAAGTCATTGTGTTTGTGGGAAATAAATTGTTCCAAGAAGAACAAGGGTTGGCTTCTGATGATAAAGTGAATTTATTGGAAGCAGTGGCAAACTACGGTTGGTCGCTTGTGGCAAGTTATCCTAATAATCAAAATTATGTTTAAGTGTATTATTTTTAGGTGGTTTAATCTTGTTTTAGGTGCATTTAAAACTTATCGCTGTATCGTTCTAATCGAGCATTGATATTTATTAGCAAGCTGTTTATAAGTTTGTTTTCCCTCTGAATAATCTTGCCAAATTTTTATTGGCTCTAATTTTTCTTTAAAAAATATAGTTTTTTTACTCATATTTCAAGAAAGTGGGTTAAGGCCTTTTACTATAAGGACTTAACCCAATTCTGATCAACCATTTTGTTTATTACACCAGATTTAATCTGAGTTTCTACAACTAATCATTGTTGACCGCACTTTTTTTATTTAACTTTTGCTTTACTACATCACCACAACATCAAACTGTTCTTGGTGATAAAAGGGTTCGGTTTTCACTTGGACACGTTTACCGATAAACATTTCCACTTCTGGGAGAAGTCCGTGGGATTCTTCGTTAATTAAATATTCTGCCACTGCCGGTGAGGCATATACTACAAACTGTTCACTACTGAATAAATGATATACGCGAATCACTTCACGCATAATTTCATAACATACGGTTTCTACTGTTTTGACTTGACCACGACCACGACATACGGGACATTCATCACACAGAATATGTTCAAGGCTTTCACGGGTTCGTTTGCGTGTCATTTCTACTAAGCCGAGTTGGGTGAAACCATTGACATTAGTTTTGACCCTATCTTTGGAAAGAGCATCTTGTAGAGATTCCAACACCCTGTTGCGGTGATCTTCCAAATGCATATCAATAAAATCAATAATAATGATCCCACCAAGGTTGCGTAACTGAAGTTGTTGGGCGATGGCTTTTGTCGCCTCAATGTTGGTGTTGAAAATTGTTTCTTCTAGATCACGGCGTCCTACGAATGCGCCGGTATTGATGTCAATAGTTGTCATGGCCTCCGTTTGTTCAATAATCAAATAACCACCAGATTTTAAATTTACACGTTTATCCAAGGCCTGTTGAATGCTATTTTCTACACCATACACATCAAAGAGCGGTTGATTTCCGGAATAAAGTACCAGTTTGTCACTTAATTCCGGCATAAATTCATCGGTAAATTCTTTCACTTCATTAAAACAAAGTTTGGAATCAATACGAATTTTTTCCAATCTCGTCCCAATAAAATCACGCAAGATACGTTGTGGTAAAGCCGGTTCGCCATAGATTTTTGAGCGAGTGGGGTATTTCGTTTTTCGCTCTAATACTTTGCGCCATAAACGTTTAAGAAATTCCGCATCTTGTCGGAGTTCTTCTTCCATCGCTCCTTCTGTTGCCGTGCGAATAATAAACCCGCCTAAATCATCACAAAACGGCTCTACCAACGCTTTAAGGCGTGCCCGTTCTTCTTCACTTTCAATACGTTGCGATACTCCAACGTGGCTGTTTTCCGGCATAAACACAAGATAGCGGGACGGCAACGTAATATCGGTGGTTAAACGGGCGCCTTTTGTGCCGAGGGGATCTTTCACGACTTGCACAACAATATCCTGCCCTTCTCGAACCAACTCGGAAATACTTTTTACTTTAAATTGTTTCTGCTCGTTTTCATCCACACACTCGGTATGGGATACAATATCCGAGGCGTGTAAAAATGCCGCCTTTTCCAGGCCGATATCCACAAAAGCAGACTGCATACCGGGCAATACGCGCATCACTCTTCCTTTATAAATATTTCCTACAATGCCACGCTTCGCTTGGCGTTCTACATGGACTTCTTTTAATCCGCCCATTTCCATCAATGCAATACGCGTTTCATTGGGCGTGACATTCATTAATAGTTCTACCGCATCCATTCTACTGTCTCTGAATCTTGTTTTAAGAAGTTGCATAATAGGGTAAAATGCGCCATTTCTCAAATTTTCAATATACTTTAGGGTTATTTTGAGCGTTATCCAGAGCAAAACACATTATTCACTATAACCTCAATCAAGCTGAAAAAGCCTTATCTAAGGAAGCAAAATGATCGATTTTCGCCCTTTTTATCAACAAATTGCCACAAGTCCCCTCTCTGATTGGCTTGAAACGCTTCCCCTGCAATTAAAAGAATGGGAAAAGCAGGCCCATGGCGATTATGGAAAATGGTCAAAAATTGTGGATTTTTTACCTGATTTACAGGCAGAGATCATTGATTTAAAAAACGCTGTGAAATCTGACCGCACTTTTCCGCTCTCAGAAGGCGAAAAACAGCGTATTATCCACCATTTAAAACAACTTATGCCATGGCGAAAAGGACCCTATCATCTGTTTGGAATCCATATTGATTGCGAGTGGCGTTCCGATTTTAAATGGCAGCGTGTATTGCCTCATCTCGCTCCCTTGAAAGATCGCACAATTTTAGATGTAGGGTGCGGCAGTGGTTATCATATGTGGCGAATGTTGGGGGAAGGCGCCCAAATGGTGGTGGGGATTGATCCTACCGAACTTTTCCTTTGCCAATTTGAGGCAGTTCGTAAACTTCTCAACAATGATCGCCGTGTCAATCTTATTCCACTGGGAATCGAGCAAATGCAGCCGCTTGCGGCTTTCGACACTGTGTTTTCAATGGGCGTGTTATACCACCGAAAATCTCCCCTCGATCATCTCACTCAACTCAAAAGTCAATTGAAAAAGGGTGGAGAATTAGTGTTGGAAACCCTTGTGGTAGAGGGCGATGCCCATACCGTTCTCGTCCCCACAGATCGCTACGCAAAAATGAAAAACGTCTATTTCATCCCTTCTGTTGAGGCATTGATTAGCTGGTTGGAAAAGGTCGGTTTCAATAATGTTCGCTGTGTCGATATCGCCCCAACTACGTTAGAAGAACAACGTAAAACAGATTGGTTGGAAAATGAAAGTTTGATTGATTTTTTAGATCCCAATGATCACAGCAGAACTATTGAAGGCTACCAAGCCCCTACAAGAGCTGTGATTTTGGCGAATAAATAACCGAAAAGTGCGGTCAATAAAAACAATGATTTTATTCACTATTATGTAGCGAATGCACAACTTTTATTCTTAACCCCATACGAGCCGTATGGGGTTAATTTATCTGGCTGCTTTGTGGCTCTACAGTTCTAACAAGGATAGGCTTAATCAACCGCATGGCTCGTACAAGGTGAAAATTTATTTGTGCGACGCTATATAGTACTGATTTTATTGAGCGCACTTCTTACTTCTGGGTCTCATTATAATATTGGTAGGCCTTATCCATATCTTCAAAATGATGCATTATGCCATTTTCGAGGACAACTGCATTATTACAATAGGATTTTATTGCTGATGGGGAGTGTGAAACGAGAATAATAGAACGATCTTTACGCTTTTCAAACAACTCATACTTACATTTTTCGGCGAAACGGGAATCTCCAACAGCGATCACCTCATCAATTAAATAGCAATCAAATTCAACTGAAAGAGACAGCGCAAACGCCAAACGAGCTTTCATTCCTGAGGAGTATTTTTTCACGGGCTCATATAAATAATCCCCCAATTCAGAAAATTCTTTCGTGAATTTTGTTACATAATCAGGATCAACATCATACAATCGGCAAATAAAGCGCAAATTATCCATTCCCGTTAGGCTACCTTGAAATGCCCCACTAAAAGCCAAAGGCCAAGAAATCGACATTTCCCGTTCGATGATTCCGGTTGTGGGTGGTTCAATGCCACTCATTAAGCGAATAAGCGTAGATTTGCCAGCGCCATTTCGCCCTAAAATTCCGATTTTTTCGCCTTTTTGTAAGTCAAAATTGATATCTTTTAGCACGGTTTTCCAGCCACTCTTGGTGTGATATTTTTTGCTCACATTTTTGACTCGAATCATTGTGGCTCTACTCCTTTGCTAAAATTTCTCACCATTGCCAAGCCAATCAAAAGCAAGATTAAATCGCTGACAATTAAAAAACCTATACTTTCGTAGGTGATTACAGTTTCGCCAAAATAACCGTGTCGGAACATTTCTGTACCGTGAATCATTGGTAACCAAAGTGCCATATTTTGTACCTGTGTCGGCAAATTATATACAAAGAAGAAGGCACCGGAAAGGGGCAACAACACGAAACTCAACGTGCCCCAAATTTTTCCAAAGAAGTCTATTTGTTGAGCAATAGCACAGATGATTAACCCCAATCCGAAGGCAAAAACCGCCATTAAAAACCACGCAATCAGCATATAAAGCACGTCTTGCGGAAATGGAATCCAATCAATTGCCACCAACACAGCCATAAACAGAATTTGCGCAATAGAAGCACCTGCAACTTCTAATAAGACACGAGTAAAGATAGTATCTAATACTCGCACATTACGATGGTAAAGCAAGCTCAAGTTCGCCGAAATTGAACCAATGGCACGGTTAGAGGCATTTCGCCACATCATCGCCATAGGATAACCTGTCATCAAAAAAGCGATAATATTTAGCGTAGAGACCTTATCAGCACGTAAAAATTTCCACATCATCACTATAAAAAAAGTGAGCAATAGTGGCTCAACAAACAGCCATAAAAAGCCAAGATTCTTTCGCCCATAACGCGTGATGATTTCACGCATCAGCAATGCATTGATCACACGCCCTTGAATAGCTAATGACTGTTTAAAAGAAGTCTGGTCACCATACTGCATTAGTTTTTATGCTCTCTTATGCTGGCAATTAATAAACTCAACACACCATACAAAATAAAACCGATAATGAAAGTGGCAATAATATTGTAAATACGGTTTGGCTCCAACGCCCAGTCCGGTTTGCTTGGTTGGCTAATTACTTCCAAATAAAGCTGTTGACGGTCTGCCTCACCACGCGTGTTTTGCAAAGAGGTCATTGCGGCTGTCAATTGTTGTTGTGCTAACTCATTAGCAAGCACTAAGCGCTGATAATCTGCTGTTTGAGTAGCGGCAGAATTGCCTGTGCCTGAAAGCTGACGAGATTGTTCATCAATTTCTTTCTTCAAACTTTTTTGGCGCATTTGTAAAGCCGGCACTTGTGGGTTATCCGGTGTAATGGAAATCAACTGCGCAAGCTGTGTTTCCACACGAATCAGCTCACTTTTAAGACTTGAAATCAACGTGAGTTGCACACCCGATTGCGCAGGCAAATCAAAAATTTTGTTTTTGATCCGATATTGACTTAAGGCTTGGGCGGTTTCATTGACATTTTTTTCAGCCTCTATCACCGCTTGTTCGGCAAACTCGACCGTATCTTTTCTCGCACGTTCGTTTAAACGGTTGATTAATGCCTCCCCCTCTTTCAACAAACGATCATTTATTTGGAAACCTTCATCCGCGTTAAACGCTCTTACACGTAAGGTCGCAATGCCCGAAACAGAATCTACATCCACCCCTAATCGATCCTTAAAATAACGATAAAACGCCTCTTGTGTATCATTAAAACCAAAGCCATTAAAGCGACTTAAAATATCGCCCTTTTCTGAATAAAATTCACGTACCGGCAACGCTTTCTCCAACTCATCTAATGCCGTGCGAGAACGCATATACTCCTGCACGGAATAAGTGTCATCTTGAGAACGGGAAAACCCCGCCCCCTGCAACAATGCCCCCACGCCGGAAAGTGAAGATTGATTGCGTGGCGAACGTACCACAAAGCTGGATTCAGATACATAAATATCTGAGGCAAACAAGCCAAAATAGACCGATGAAAGTGCGGTCGGAATTAACACTGTAATCCAAAATAGCGGATTCAATTTTTTCCACAAGGCGTTTTTCTTTTTCTGTTTTACCGAGGTTTCGGTTGTCATAGGCTTTACTCTTAAATTAGAAATTTCTGATTGAATTGGTCGTACTCGTTACCGGTGATGTAATCGAAAAAATCATACTTAAGAATTTTTGGAATTCTGCAAGTGGAGCATTCGATACATACACAATATCCTTATTTTGAACAGGGAAACGTTGAAGTAAAAACATTGATTGAGGCTCAAGCAAATTTACCCGATACACCGTTGGTATATCCGTTCCTACGCTGTAACCTTTCGCCGCCCATTCTTGTTGAGCTTGATAATCTAACTGCGTAAATGGTACATAACGGAATACAAATATACCGCGAGGATCAGAACGAGTATCAATCAACCCACCCATTTTGCCAATGGCTTCCGCAAGCGTAATCCCGCTGCTTGAAAAACGCATTTGCTGATTATTACCCAACGCCCCCAAACCGGTGAATTTATATGGCGTATTTAAAAGTGAAACGACATCGCCCGAACGCAACATAATATTTTGAGCAGGATCCGCAATTAAGGTTTCAAACGCTAACGTTTTCACCTGATTACCACGTGTTAACTGAACCGTTACATCTTCAATATTTTCCGTAGTTCCTCCCACAGCAGCAACTGCATCTAACACACGTTCACTGTTTGCGGTCAGCGGCATACGCACCGTGCTACCTTGACGAATTACCGTAACATCGCTTGAAAAATTATTCGCTATTTTCACCACTGCTTGCGGTTGGTTCGCCTTACGGTTTAACGCAGCAACAATTTGAGATTGAATCGTTTCCGGGGTTTTACCTACTACACGCAAATTTCCCACAAAAGGCACCGTAACCGTCCCATTCTGATTCACCATCTGCGAAGGCAACTGCGTAACGTGTCCACTGCCTTGTCCCTCGCTACTGAAGGTTGTCCCAAACAACACCGCAGGTGGTGCTTCCCAAATAGAAATCTCCAGAACATCCCCTACATTTACTGTACCGGAATAACCCGCCTCAACGCCCATACCGGCAAAGCCTGAAAATTTCTGACTTTGTTGCATAAAATACATTTTCTGCACCAACGCATCGTTCAGCTCAACCACATTCACCTGACCTGCCAATTTAGAGGCATCACTATTTTGATTCACCTTCAAAACGGCTGAATGGCTAGGACCAGAGGTAGGCAACGATGAACAGGCTGAAAGCACTAGGGCAAGCATCACACTCATCGCAATCTGTTTTACTTGATAATTTTTCATCAAAAGCTCTCATTAATTTAAAAGGTGAACAAATGGTTAAATTTGCCCAATTTTTTGCAAAAAAACCACCCACTACCGTAAAAAATAACAGGCAAAGTATAACACTTAGTTTGGGTGAGAAAAATAGTATAAAAAGTATATAAGGTATAAACAAAGATAAAAACACTCTATTCAATTATGAGGACTTTCAGTTCCTAAACTAAGAGTTCATTTTCAAAATACCAGCTATGCACTTGCATCATTACAGAAAAAATTAGAAGAGTTAAAAACACATTTCCCTATTCAAACTCAATATTTTCCTCTAGTTTTTGGTGAATATTTATTCTATTTGTAATGTCAATAGTATTTACTAACCAACCATTTAAAGTACAATTTCTAATAAATTCATCTATCCTATTTATATTATTTATTTCTTTTAGCGTTACTACCACCCCAAATCGAATACCGTTTCCATCTTTAGGGTCTAATCTATTATTTGTTTTTATTTCCATTCCCCAATTTTTATTATTATAGGACTTTTTAGGTGTAAGCCTTTTGGTTGATTTCTCTACAATATATTTTACATTATCCCACTTTCTAAATTGCTTCCTTGCCTCATCCTCTAGAAGATAATGTGATTCTTCATCTAAGGATTTATCTTTATTTTGAGGATCCCCTTTGATATCTTTGATTTTGTTATCGTTTCCTATTCTGCCAAAATGTAAATTAAGTTCTGTGTTTGTGTAATCCACTCCTTGTGTCCTATCACATAATGGGAAATAACACATAGTTGCTCTAGCAATATATGGATATTTATTATCTTTAATAGGAACAGGAAAATGGTAATTATAGGTATTCCATTTTTCGCTAATATCTGATACAACAAATTTTATTTCATCATCTTTTGTTTGAATAATATCGTTAATATGAATAGGAACAATTCCATGACCATACAATGCTATTTCTTCTGGTGTTGGCGTTTCATTCCATCCTCTTGCGGCATCAATAAGCATTGCTTTAGCAACTTCTCTATTTAGCCCTAAAATATTAATTAAATAAGCTAACTTACGAGCAATCCACGGAGCAGCATAAGATGTACCTGCAACATATGCCTCAGATAATGGCTCACAAACTCTAATATACTGTTCTTCACTGCCACCGTAATAACTTACATCAGGTTTAGCAAAAAAAGATAAAACCAATCCCTTACGAGAATACTTTGTAGAGCGCCCCATTTTTGTTACTGAATTAACAACTACACTATTAATTGAATCAGCGGGTGAACCTATTTTAACAATATCTTCACTTGGTTTATTTGTACCTGCCACAACAAAAATTACATCATGCTCAAATTGTATTTGATCTAAAATTGCTGCCTCAGCGGAAATAAAATTATCATTAATTTCCTGATTACTACCAAGTGAAATATTCCATACTTTTATATCTGAATTTTCTAACACAATAGTTTTTATTTGTTTAATAATTGAAAAAGACGAAAATCTAGAACCGACAGCAACCCCAAAATGACGAACTTTAAATCGCCCACAACCATCTTCTAACCAAGGATTCAATCTTGGTCCATCAACAATAATTGAAGATACTGCAGTTCCATGACGATAATCCTCTTGATTTCTTGGAATCTCCCTAGCAATCATTTCATGGTAATCAACCCATTTATTGAAGTATACATTCTCATCAAATAAAGTATCTATAACCCCTATTGTCGGTTCAATTGATGGTAAAGGTATATTCATCATATTATTTTGATATTCACTGATAAAATCCTCTGGAGCTAAATTAGCCAAATCAACTGTAGCCATAGAAACAAGATAAGGTGCTTTTTCAGAAAGTAACTTAACTTGATTTTCATCTAAGTAAACAGTCTGATTATCTAAAATTCGAGATCGCACAAGACTTATCCCTAATTCTTCAAGTAATATTCTTGCATCCTTTTTTACATCATAAAGAGTGATTATACTTTGTTTAAGGATTACTGTAGGCAGTAATACCTCAAATGAATCAATATATGAAACATCTGCTATGACTTGTTTAAACATTGACATGCTTATAGAGCCATCACGAAACAAATCTGGTTTAAGAATATTTCCATCTTCTATAATATGTTTATTTATCTCACCATTAAACTCTTTTTCTAAAATTCTAGCTGAATCATAAATATATCTTATACTATTAATCAAGTCCTGTTGGTTAATATAGTATGTTATAATATGCTTATTTTTATTCTCGTTAAACTTTGCCCCAACAATTGATTTATTTGATGCAGTACCTTTAAATATCCCTCCTATACGATTACTCTTAGCTACAATTTTATTATATTTAACACTAATAAGAATCCCTTCAAAAGGTTGTTTCTCATTATCCCAAAATTCTTTAATTTTTCTTAGTTGAGAATGTAAAATCAATAAATATTCTGTAGTTACTTCTATTCGGCTATTCATCTTAGCCCCTCCACCAAAACCAGGCTTAGACGCTTGAATAAAACGTTTTCCTTTTAATTCTAAAACATTATTCATTATGACTTTCCTCTTTAACTAATTTTCTTGCCACATTACTTTTTGATTCACCTTTCAGTTTTTCTATTTCTCTTACTGTAAAACCATCACTATAAAGCTGGGTTATATCTTTTTGTTCTAAATTTCCTATAAAATTATTATATAATCTCTTTAAATAATCATATTCAGAACCGGAATCACTAAATGCTAGGGAGGTTTTTATAACATTTTTTAATTCACCAGGATAGGGTAGCCTATCAGCCATATTCAATATTTTTCTGAATAATCTAGTATCTTTTATCACGCCTTTGAAATTCCTAATAAATGTAGAAAAATAATATTCAGCAACTTCTATTAAATCTGATTTACTATATCGATTAAAGTTAATAATCGCATCAAACCGTCTTGCTAACGCTTTATCAAAGTTTGAATATAAGTTTGTTGTTGCGATAATCACTATGTCTTTATTAAGTTCAGTTAATCTATCCAATTCTCTTAAAATTGTAGATGTAACTCTCCCCATTTCTCTTACATCATTAGAATTAACTCTATCTAACGCAATAACATCAATCTCGTCAAATAAAATAACCACTTTATTTGAGTTTTGGAGCAAATTAATCTCTCTAAAAACATTTGTAATGTTCTTGTTGGTTTGCCCTAGCTTACTATCAATTAGATTCTCAAAATTCACAATAAAAAGAGTTCTATTTAGTAGCCTTGCAACATGCTTAGCAGCTTCGGTTTTTCCACTTCCGGGTAAGCCCTCAAATAAGAATTTATTAATGCCTATATTGTGATTGATTGCATTTATAACGCCCTTCACATCCTCTGATATCTCTAATGATAAATTTAGAGAATCCAAGGATTTTGTTTCTACTTGTTTC
Source organism: Rodentibacter rarus (assembly GCF_001998965.1). Lineage (GTDB taxonomy): Bacteria > Pseudomonadota > Gammaproteobacteria > Enterobacterales > Pasteurellaceae > Rodentibacter > Rodentibacter rarus. Next base: position 1,626 of record NZ_MLHJ01000108.1, on the reverse strand, counting down.
AAGAATTCACTTTCAAAATCAGTACCCTGTGGAGCATATAAGTTTGATTCGGATATTAAAGCCATAATATATTCCGTCAATTGATGATCGCCAACACTATCAAAGTATCTTGCTACCACAAGTGCTTCATTCCTGAAAGCATTCTCATTTCTCTCAAAATGATATTTTATTAGATTCACCACATTTTGCTTTTTCATATCAGCATACTCCTATCTCTATTTAGTATTTCCATTATACCTCAAAATGGGACAAGAAAACACATTTATGGGACTAAGTAAATAAACAATGTATCTCAGAATTTAAAAGATGATTTTCATACAGTAAAAAAATATAGAAGAAGCTAATATTGATTTAAAGACTAAATTACCTCGTAAAAAACGACCTAAAATGTCTGATTTTGAAACTAAAATAGTGACAGTGACAGTGACAGTGACAGTGACAGTGACAGTGACAGTGACAAAAAATATCAAAATAGCGTTACAAATTGAAATAAATTGTTTACAATCTGTGAAATTCAATATCAGTTCGCCTGTTTAGGGCTACAAGCAAATCATACTTTTCTAGTTTTATTTTACCAAGGTATGAGCATAAAAATTCACCAATAATTTTTTTGAAAAACATACTATTATGAGTCAATATAAAAACATCGGAATCATTCTCGCTGGCGGGATAGGTGCTCGTATGGGATTAGGTTATCCCAAACAATTTTCCAAAATTGCGGGTAAAACAGCATTAGAACATACCGTTGCAATTTTTCAAAATCATAAAGAGATTGATGAAATTGTCATTGTTTCTGAACGTTCCGTCTATCATCGTATTGAAGAGCTAGTATCTAAAGCAGGTTTTACAAAAGTTAATCGAATTCTTTTTGGTGGAAAGGAACGTTCTGACTCCACACTTTCAGCGATTACAGCATTAAAAGGAGAATCAGAAAATACCAAATTAATTATTCACGATGCGGTTCGCCCGCTATTGGCTGCAGATGTTATCTCTGAATGTATTGAAAAATTAAATACATATAATGCTATAGATGTTGCTATTCCTGCCGTAGATACTATCGTTCACGTAAACAATGAAACCCAAGAAATTATTGAAATTCCAAAACGTGCTGAATACTATCAAGGACAAACCCCGCAAGCATTTAAATTAGGAACGTTAAAAAAAGCGTATGATATTTATACGCAAGGCGGAATTGAGGGGACTTGCGATTGCTCTATCGTGCTAAAAACTTTACCAGATGAAAAAATAGGTATCGTGGCAGGTTCTGAAACCAATATCAAATTAACACGCCCTGTTGATCTCTTTATTGCAGATAAACTGTTCCAAAGCCGTAGTAACTTCTCATTACGTAATATCATCACATCAATGGAACGCTTATATGATATGAAAAATGACGTATTGGTTGTTATTGGTGGTAGCTATGGTATTGGGGCTGATATTATTAAAATTGCTCAAAAACTTGGGATAAAAACATATAGCTTAAGCCGCTCAAGTGGTGTTAATGTCGTTGATATCAGATCTATCGAAAAAGCATTGGCTGAGATCTATGCAAAGGAACATAGGATCGACTATGTCGTTAATAGTGCAGCTATTTTAAACCATAAAACATGGGGCTGTACTAGATAA
>NZ_MLHJ01000107.1 GCF_001998965.1 Rodentibacter rarus | reverse complement strand
CAGGTACCTCAGAGCTAGACGCGAAAGTAGCGCAAGCAACAGATCTCGTAGAAAAAGCCGAAGCAGCAGAAAAAGCGGCAGAAAAAGCGTTAGAAGATGCGAACGCAGATGGTGTGATCACACCGGAAGAAAAAGCGGCAATCGAAAAAGCAAACGAAAATGTAGCGGAAACGAAAAAAGCTGCCGATGATGCGGTGAAAGCCTTACCGGATACCGTAGCTGAGAAAGAGGGCTTACAAACCCGTGTTGACGATGTGAACCCGGTTAAAGTCCCAGAGGTGACTGATGCAAACGGCAACGGTAAAGATGATGCGCAAGAGCTAGCGGATGCGACTAAACTTGTAGAAGACGCAGAAAAAGCCTCTCAAGAGTACAACGATGCCTTGACTGAAGCACAAAAAGATAATGCTATCAGCCAAGAAGAAGCGGATAAACTTGCCTCGTTAAAAGACACTGCGGATCAAGCGAAAGATGCAGCGGATAAAGCGGTTGATACATTACCGGAAGGCATAGAGGGTAAAGATGGCTTAGAAACCCGAGTGGATGCGATCACAAACCCGGATGTACCTGCGGTGAATGATAAAGATGGCAATGGTATTGATGATGAAACCGATAAGCTTATCGTAGAGATTGAAGATCTCGTTGTGAAAGCCGAAGAGGCCTATTCTGTCATGGAAGATAAATATGACGAGGCTCTTGAAAATGCAGATGTTAATACCGGTAAATATAAAGCTGCGGATAAAAAAGCGTTTGACACTGCATTAAGTAATGCGCAGGGTGAAAAAGCGACAGCTCAAGAGAAAGTGGATGAGGCACTGGCTTCGCTTCCTGAGAATGTTGCTAAAGACTTCCAAAAACGTCTTGATGCGTTGGAAGATAAAGAGTTGGTTGATCCATCTACGGAAGAGGATGATGAAGTGAGTCCTTACCCTGATTCAATTATTACCGGTCGTACATTAAATGGTAAGTTGACAGGTAAGAATGCTGAGAATGTTCTTAAGAAGATTAAGGATAAAAATCCATTAATGGATGATAAAGCAGAGATTACCTTGCAGAAAATTACGACCGGTGATGCGAATGATACGGTGATTGTTGGTACGAATCGTCACTATAGTTCAGCAACAGATCTGAAAACTTTCCCACGTTTCTACTCGTTGAGAGATTCAGAGATTGAAACCGGTAAAGGGGATGATGTTGTTGTGATTGCGGGTGATATGAACCAAGCTTCTAGTGTTAGTAATAGAACTGAGGCAGAAAGAAGACCGGGATCTAAGGTGATCACCGGTGAGGGCAATGATATTGTAAAAGTATCAAGTAGCGTTCGTAATGGTTCTGTGATTGATACTGGTGATGGCGATGATCAAGTTGCAGTAGGTCAAAACTTCACGGGTGGTTCAAAACTACTATTAGGTGAAGGTGATAATACGCTTTTTGTTGGTGGTAAACTTCGTTTTGGTATTGATATTACAGCCGGTTCCGGTAATGATAAAGTCACCATCAATCGTGGTATTGATATACCTACAGCAAAAACTGAGGCAAATAAAGTATTGATCGATCTTGGTGATGGTAACAATGAACTCTTTATTGGAGCGAAAAGCAGAGCATTAGTTAATGCGCTTGAGGTATTAACGGGGAGCGGTGAGGATGTCATTACGCTTAACGGCAACCTTAACAATGTCGTTATTCAAACCGGGGATGGTAATGATACGGTTGACCTACAAACCAGTTACTTGTACGGCTCTTATGCGGGTCAGAAATTGATTGAAACCGGTGCAGGTGATGATGTGATCAAACTCGGTAGAACGGCTAACCTGGCAAATGGTAACAAACTCAGTGTTGATGCCGGCGAGGGAGATGATACCGTTGAGTTCTATTTCAACTATGATGCAACAGCAAATCAGAACCAAGGTTTGATCAAAGGTGGAGAAGGAACCGATACCCTTGTGTTAAAACAAGGCGGTGTTACCGTTAATTTGGCAACCCAAGGTTCAGGTGCGAGTGAGGAAGGTATTCAAGGATTTGAACGCATTGATATGACAAGTGCTGATGCACAGACTGTGAAATTAACCGTTGCAGATGTCTTGCGAAACAATGATGGTGAAGCCTTGTTTATTTCCGGTAACTCAGCCGATACCGTGGATTTAGGCGCAGATGGTGAAAGTTCACTGGGTGGCTTTGTGAAAAATGCTGCTGATACCATCAGCGGAGATAGCGCCCCGGTTGCAGGTCATACCTATACGGCATATAGTGATAGCAACGGTGTGAAAGTGTACATTGATGATGCGATCACCAACATCATTTAACCTGTAGGTATTGTCACTGAATTGCTTCCACGCCTTCCTGTGGGAGTCATTCGCCGATAAAAGTGCGGTCGATTTTGTAAGTATTTTACAGAATCGACCGTTTTTATTATGATTTCATTCTATTGGAAACAATACACCGGAATAATAATTTTAACCGGAGAGGAACTTTTTAAAATCCCTTATGTCAGATAAAGCAATGAGAGCTTGCTGTCTTGAATATTAAGGCGTGTTAGACATAGCATTAGGAGAAATATGGCTGAACAGCTAACGGATCAAGCTTTGGTAGAAAGGGTGCAGCAAGGTGATAAAAAAGCCTTTAATTTATTAGTTTCGCGTTATCAAAATAAAGTTGCGGGGTTACTTACCCGCTATGTTTCGCGTAATGATATTCCCGATGTTGTACAGGAATCCTTTATAAAAGCCTATCGTTCCATTGAGTCTTTTCGTGGTGATAGTGCGTTCTACACTTGGCTATATCGAATTGCCGTGAATACGGCAAAAAATTATTTAACGGCGCAGGGGCGTCGTCCACCAAGCGAAGATATTTTGGCAGAAGATGCTGAAGGCTATGATGTGGGAACCCATCTCCGTGATGTGGATACCCCGGAAAATGAAATGTTATCCGGCGAGTTGGAAAAAATCGTGTTTGATACGATTAATGGTATGCCGGAGGAGTTAAAAACAGCGATTACACTTCGTGAATTGGAAGGATTAAGTTACGAAGACATCGCACAAATAATGGATTGTCCCGTAGGCACTGTGCGTTCTCGAATTTTCCGTGCACGTGAAATTATCGAAAACAAAATACAACCGCTTATGCAACGTTAGAATAAAGTTGGAGTTTAAAATGCAAAAAGAGCAACTTTCAGCCTATATGGATGGCGAGCAAGTCGATGCCACGTTCACCGAAACCTTGTGCAATGATCAATCTTTATGCCAATCTTGGGCCGCTTATCATCTAGCTCGTGCAGTAATTCGGAAAGAAAGTGCGGTGGTTTTGGGGGCTAATTTTACGGCAAAAATGGCGAATTTGATCGAGAGGGAAGAAATCGAAAAAGTGGTGATGAGTGAATCTCAGCCCACCGTTGAAGAAGTGCAACACCTCCCATTTATGCAAAAGTTCAAATCTTTCTTTGCTCCTATGGCACAAATTGCGGTGGCAGCAAGTGTGTGTTTGGTGGCGGTGCTTGGGGTACAATCTTTTAATGCCAAGACTGATGTGAGCAATGCCCCGGAAACCCCGATTTTACAGACTTTACCTTTTAATAATTCGGTTCAAGAGGTGAGCTACAATGCGCCAACCAAAGATGTTGCAAAAGCCGATCAAATGGAACAAAAAAATCGCCGTATTGGTGCAATGTTGCAAAACTATGAGTTACAACGCCGTATGCATGCCGATGCGTTAAATATTGGTAATAATCAGGCAAAATAATTATTTAATAAACGTAGATAATTCACCACCAATCCCCATGATGATGGGGTGAATTTTTTTATGAATCACCAAAAGGTTATGAAAAAAATATCGTTAAAATTATTCACCAACCCGTTTACTCGTTTTTTTCCTCCCATCGGGCTCGTTGGTAAAGTCAGTGTTCAAAAAAGGTTGTTTTTTGTGACCGCACTTTTCTCTCCCTTTTTTCTGAGTTTTTCTGCGATAGCGGAAGAGATATCCGCAAAGCAAACGTTAGAAAGAATGGTGCAAGCGGTGAATAGTCTTAATTATGAAATTGCCTTTGTGCAAACCTCGCCGACAAATATGGATTCTTTTCGTTATCGTCATATCAAGCGTGATAACAAAACCTATGCTCAACTGGTTACCCTTGACGGAGAGCAGCAAGAAATTATTCAGCGCGATAATTTAGTCAGCTATTTCCAATTGGGATCGCGCGCTTTTACACTTAATAGCGGGAGCATTGTGGATGCATTGCCATCAGTTGTTCGTAGCAATTTTGATAAATTAGCGCAACATTATGAATTTATTGTATTAGGAAAAAATCGAGTTGCCGGTCGTTTTGTGGATACGATTCGTATTGTGCCAAAAGATGATTTTCGCTATCAATATGTGGTTTTTGTTGACGAAGAAAACGGTTTGTTACTTCGCAGTGATATGCTTGATCGAGAAGGGAAATTATTAGATCAATTTCGTGTTGTCACGCTTTATATTGATGATCGTCTAAAAGGACTCACGGATTACTTAAACAAGGTCTCGACACCACCGTTACTCAATGAAGCACAAAATAATGTCGATTCGCTGAGTTGGAAAGCCGGGTGGTTGCCATATGGATTTGAGCGTGTACGTTATAGCCAAGATTTATTTGATGGTGAAATGATTGATAGTGCTTTATTTACTGATGGACTATTCACCTTCACATTGTATGTGACCGAAGCTGAAAGCCAACAACCTCATCAAGACCAAACGTGGAAACAAGGTGAGTATACATTGTATAGTGAAGTGATTGGTGATAAAGAAATCACATTTATCGGGCAATTACCTATCGCTACCGCAAAACGCATCGTGCAGGAAGTGAAATTTTCCAATAATTAAAAGAGAAAAGTGCGGTTGATTTCAACCGCATTTTTTTACATCTTCATTTCCAAATGATTAAATTTTTGTAAAAAACCTTCAAAGGTTTAGGGTTTATAGTAAACTAGCGTAGTTTAATCACCGATCCTTAATAGTGTTTAACAAACAAAATGAAAAAACATCCTCTCAACTTAACCGCACTTTTACTTTTTTTCTCGGCATTTTCTGTTTTTGCCGAACAAACTGTTGATATTGACATTCAAGGTATTAAGGGTGAGCGTGCAATTCGCAACACAAAACTTAATGTCGAACTGATTAACAAAGAAGAAATGGATGGTTCTGATCGCTATAAACAACTTGTTATTGATGCGGTGGATAAAGGCTTGCGTGTGTTTGGTTATTACGATTCTTCGGTAACGTTTGAGCTAAAGAAACGAAAAGAAAAACGGGATTTACTCATTGCGAAGGTGAAACCCGGGGAACCCACACGGATTGTGGCTACGGATGTTCAAATTGTGGGGGAGGCGGCAAAAGATGAAACCTTTGAGACATTACGCAAAAATTTACCCAAAGAGGGCGAATTGGTTGAGCATCAAAAATATGATGAGTATAAAAGCAGCATTTCAACCCTTGCCCTTGCCCGAGGTTATTTAGATGGAAAATTTGCTGTTTCCCGTTTAGAAATTAGCCCGGAAACCTATCAGGCTTGGTGGCGTATGCTGTTCGATAGTGGCGTGCGTTATCATTATGGTGAAATTAAATTTAATAATACGCAAATTCGTGAAGATTATTTGCGAAATATGCTAAAGATTCAATCCGGCGAACCTTATTTGCTGAATCAACTTTCTGAATTGAGCAATGATTTTTCTTCAACCAACTGGTTCACGTCTGTTTTGTTACAACCTCGGGTCGATGAAGAGAATAAAGTGGTAAATCTGGATGTTTTAATGTACCCCCGTAAAAAAAATGCCATGGAATTAGGTGTCGGCTTTGCCACCGATACCGGACCTCATTTACAAATGGGTTGGACGAAACCCTGGATTAATAATCGTGGACACAGTTTTCGTACCAATCTTTATGTGTCTTCACCAAAGCAAACCCTTGAAGCGACGTATAAAATCCCGCTATTAAAAAATCCGTTAAATTATTATTACGAATTTTCTACCGGTGCGGAAAATGAGGATGATAACGATACGAAAACCACAGCGGTTACCCTCGCCGGATTGCGTTATTGGAATAATGATGAAGGTTGGCAATATTTTGTTGGCGTGCGGGCACGTTATGACAAATTCACCCAAGCGGATATTGATGATAAAAGCCTGTTGGTTTACCCGACCGGCGGGTTTACCCGAACCCGTTTACGTGGGGGGATGTTCCCGACCTGGGGGGATTCGCAAAAAATCACGGTAGATACGGCTTACAAAGGGCTGCTTTCCGATGCAGGTTTTTTTAAAGTGCAAGCTTCAACAGGTTGGATTCGTACCTATGCAGAAAATCATCGCATTATCGCCCGTGCGGAAATTGGCTATTTACACACCAAAGATATCCATAAAATTCCGCCCACACTTCGTTTCTTTGCCGGGGGGGATCGCAGTGTGAGGGGTTACGGCTATAAAAAAATTTCACCGAAAGATCAGAATAATAAACTCGTAGGGGGTTCCCGATTGCTCACTGGATCTTTTGAATATCAATACCAAGTTTATCCTTCATGGTGGGGCGCAACCTTTGTGGATGCCGGTCTTGCGGCAAATCGTTTTAGCAATGAAGAATTACGCTATGGCGCAGGTGTGGGTGTCCGTTGGGCATCGCCGGTGGGGGCGATTAAATTTGATATTGCGACACCGGTTCGTGACAAAGATAGCAGTAAAAACGTTCAATTCTACATTGGCTTAGGCACAGAAATTTAGGTGAAATTATGTTAGAACAAGAAATCAAAGCAGCGGAACAAACACCTTCTCAGCCTACGCCAAAAAAGAAAAAATCCTGTCTGCGTAATGCATTGTGTGTCGCAAGTGCGGTCATTTTTGTGCCGATTTTTGCTCTTGTTGGGGCGCTTTCTTTTGATTCGGGGCAACGAGGCGTGCTCCAATTAGCGGATAAACTGCTTGACAGTCTTTCCATTGAGCAAATTGAAGGCGGGTTACAACAAGGGCTGGTTTTACAAAATGTGCGTTATCAAACCGAAGGCATTGATACTCACATTGCTCAAGCCCGTTTGCAACTGGATTTTGGCTGTTTGATTTCCGGCAAAATTTGTGTGGAAGAGATTTCAGTCAATACGCCGGAGATCTTCATTGATACCTCAACATTATCGCCATCGAAACAAGAACCTCGGGAACGTTCACCAATGAAAAAATTGCGTTTACCCGCCAGTCTTGAGGTAAAAAATCTCAGGGTAGATCAACTCAATTTTCAATTGGATCAAACCCATATTGTCCTTGAACGTTTTCAAAGTGCGGTCAGTTTAAATAATGAATCGGGATTGACGTTAGCCCCGACAGCAGTCAATGCCCTTAACATTAAAAGCGTTCAATTCGACCAACCTGAAAAATCGGTATCAGCCAAGAATCATCAAACGAAAAAGCATCAACCGGTAGATTGGGAGGCCATTGAGCAAAATTTAACCCCCGCATTTTTAGGCAATGTGAGTGAGGTCAATTTGCCCTTTGATATTCATATTCCAAGCCTTAGTGCGAAAGATTGGCACTATGTGGCGCAAAATGAACAGGGGGAAACATTACAGCAGATCTCGCTCTCCGCTTTTCTTTTGCAAGCCGATGCTACGGGACATCTTGCTCAAGTGCAGAAATTGGCGTTAGACAGTTCGTTAGGCAATGTCACTGCACAGGGTTCACTACAACTTAACGGTGATTTTCCTGTGGATTTTACCCTCACTTCCTCGTTAAATGCCTTTAAATCTAAAGGCAAAGAAATTTTACCGAAAAGCGACATCGCCCTTTCGCTTTCCGGATCATTGAAAAAAACAACCGCACTTTCTTTAACCACAAAGGGGGTATTGGATGCCCAACTGAAGGGGGAAGTAAAATTAGCGGAAGATAAAATGCCGTTAAACCTCACGCTGAATGCCACCAAAGGAAAATATGCTTTCGCTGAAAATTTACCACCGCTTAAAATCAAGGATGTGGCATTAAGCCTAACAGGTGATTTGCTAGACTATCGGGCGAAACTGGTGGGGAATGTAGAGGGGATGGGGAATATTCCTTCAACGGATTTATCTCTTGATGTGAAGGGAAAATTGTATGAGGTGAACGTTCACGAATTAAACCTCAAAGCCTTGGAGGGGACGGCAAAGCTCATCGGCTCGGCAAGTTGGCAATATGGTGCAAAATGGAACGTTGAGGCGGATCTCAATAAAATGAATATCCGCCCCTATGTGCCGAGTATGCCGGTGATGCTGTCCGGCAAATTGGCGGTGTTGGGGGAGGTCGACACAGCGGGTTGGCACGTGGATCTTTCCAAGGTGGATTTAACCGGTAGCCTTTCCAACCGTCCGCTAAGTTTGAAAGGTCAGCTACGGTTAAGTGATAAAGTATTACTCAATATCCCTGAACTTTTGCTCAATTATGGCGAGAATCGATTTTATGCCAAAGGATCATTGAGCGGGCAATCGAACTTAACCTTGGATATTTCTGCCCCGAATTTGCGTGGATTATATGGCGATTTGAGTGGTTCGCTGATAGGCAACGCCACCATTCAAGGGACATTGAGCGAGCCAAAGATGACGCTTGATTTCAATGCGAAAAGTCTTCACTGGCAAACCTTGGATATTACCAATGCCACCATTCAAGGCAAGGTTTCCGGTGCGCCCTTGGTGAATGGCGATTTGCGGGTGAAAGGTGGCAATATTCGTTATGGTGAGGCGGTGACGATCAATTCCATGGATTTAACCCTTTCCGGTGATGAAAAAAATCATCGACTCACCTTTGCCTCTCAAGGCGAACCTGTGGCGGTGAATTTGCAAATCTCCGGAAATTTTGACCGCACTTTACAGCAATGGAAAGGGTTGTTAAACCAAGTGAAAATTGATACACCGATTGGTGAGGTAAAATCGAATCAACCTATTCCGGTTACTTACAATAATAATGAGGTTCAAGCCTCAATTGGAGCACATTGTTGGGTTAATACCGATTTGGATTTATGTTTCCCTCAAACGTTTAGTGTGGGTGTAAAAGGGGAAATCCCCTTTAGTGTCAAACGCATTAATTTGGATTTAGTGAATAAACTGATTGAACAGGATTTGCTGAAAGGACAATTGCGTAGTGAAGGAAAAGTGGCGTGGTTTAGCGATAACCCGTTCATTTTAAATGTATCCTTAAGTGGCGATAATCTTGCGGTTGCGCAAAAATTGGATTACCGCACATTTAAACTTGATATTCCAACGTTGGCGTTGAATGCGGATATTCAAAACAATAATCTGACATTAAAATCTGACATCAATATACAAAATCAGGCTCGTATTCGTACGGATTTGAAACTCAATGATCTCAGTGGTGTACGTCATCTTGGCGGCACATTTAACATTGAACGCTTGAATTTAGCCCTGTTAAATCAGCTAGTTAGTCAAGGTGAAAGTATCAATGGTGAGATCAACTCGACACTTACATTGGGCGGAAATCTTGAGACACCATTGTTAAATGGACACATTGATCTCCGTTATCTAACAAGCAAATTGAAAATGCTCCCTTTTGAAGTAACAAACGGGGAGGTCGCCCTTCGTTTTGAAGGAACCCGTTCTACCTTGCAAGGCAATATACAAACGCCCGATGGACGTTTAACCATAACGGGTCATTCAAATTGGGCGAATTTCGCGGCGTGGCGCACAGAAGTTAGGGCGGAAACGGAAAACTTTACACTGGATCTTCCCTCAATGGGAAAACTTCGCCTTTCCACTAATGTGTTAGCAAAAGCGACACCGAAGTTATTGGAATTATCGGGAAATATGGCGATTCCTTGGGCGCGGATTAAGGTGGAGGCGCTACCGGATAATGCAGAGCCGGTGAGTGAAGATGAAGTGATTTTAAATGGACCACGTAAAAGCAAAGCGGCATTGATTAATCGAGAATTTGCATCCACCACACAATCCGGTATGGAAATTCGTTCTGATTTAAAGATTAATATCGGTCAGGATGTCCACGTTGACGCTTATGGTTTCAAGTCGAATTTGGAAGGGTTGCTTTCAGTTAAACAAGAGAAAGGGCGCTTGGGTTTATATGGTCAAATTGACCTTAAAAATGGACGTTATGCCTCTTTCGGACAAGATTTGGTGATTCGCAAAGGACAAATTCATTTTTCCGGTTTACCTTCACAGCCGATGTTAAATATTGAGGCGATTCGTAATCCGGAAGCGATGGAAGACAGCAATATCACTGCCGGAGTAAAAGTGGTTGGTGTGGCAACCAATCCCGAAGTGACCGTTTTTTCTCATCCGAGTAAACCGCAAGATCAGGCGCTTTCTTATTTATTGACCGGACGTTCTTTAGAAGAGAGCGGGCAAACCGGATCGGGGGGATCGGTCGGTGCAGCATTACTTGGAATGGGCTTGGCAAAAAGCAGTAAACTTGTAGGCGGCATTGGCGAGGCGTTTGGTATTCAAGATTTGAATCTTGGCACTGCCGGTGTGGGCGATAGCTCAAAAGTGCAGGTGAGTGGGAATATCGGTAAACGCTTGCAGGTGAAATATGGCGTAGGTTTATTTGACGGCTTAGCGGAAGTGACCCTACGTTATCGTTTACTCCCGCAACTGTATTTCCAATCCGTCTCCGGCACAAACCAAGTGTTTGATTTACTTTACCAATTTGAATTTTAGGAATCATTGATGAATAAAAAAATGCAATTTGAACAGGATACTTTGTCGCACCTTCGAACGAATGTGCGTGAAATTGCCGCCATCGATCTCGGATCTAACAGTTTCCATATGATAGTGGCACGCATTATGAATGGCTCCATTCAGGTGTTATCACGGTTAAAACAAAAAGTGAAATTGGCGGAAGGGTTAGACGAAAATGCTGTATTAAGCCAAGAAGCCATCACCCGAGGGGTGAATTGCTTGGCATTGTTTGCTGAGCGTTTACAAGGGTTTACAGCAGAAAATGTGAATGTAGTCGGCACTTATACTTTGCGAAGAGCGGTCAATAATGACGAATTTTTACGTCAAGCTGCGGAAGTTTTTCCTTACCCAATTAACATTATTAGCGGACAAACCGAAGCGAAAACGATTTATGCCGGTGTGTGTCATACGCAGCCGGAAAAAGGCAGAAAATTGGTGGTGGATATTGGCGGCGGTTCCACGGAAATGATTGTGGGAGATGATTTCACGCCGATTGTCGCAGAAAGCCGCCATATGGGGTGCGTGAGTTTTGCTTCAAAATATTTCAAGGATGGCAAAATTTCTCAAGAAAATTTTGAAAGTGCCTATCAAAGTGCGGTCAATAAAATCGAAGATTTAGGCTGGGAGTATCGCAATCTTGGTTGGCAATCCGTGTTGGGGTCTTCCGGTACGATTAAAACCGTCCATCAAGTGATAGCCGCCACCTTAGATCCGAACGGCATCATCACCAAAGCCCGTTTAGAGGATTTAATTGAGCAAACATTGCGGGTAGATCATTTTGAGTCACTAAATATGATTGGATTGAATCCGGCACGTGTGGATGTTTTTGTGCCGGGATTGGCAATTTTACGCGCAGTGTTTGATGTGTTTCATATTGAACAGATGCGTTATTCCGATGGTGCCTTGCGTGAGGGAATGATTTATAGCCTCGAAAAAAATTTCCAAGTGGCGGATATTCGTGCGCGCACAGCGTGGGGATTAACCGAACAGTTTGATATTGATACCGAGCAAGCTCATCGTACCGCAGGGAGTGCAAATCTCCTGGCTCATCAATATACCCAATGGGGTAAGCCGACATTGGCAGAGGAAATGAAAAATGTGTTGCTTTGGGCGGCACGCTTATATGAAGTGGGGATTGTGATTAATCACAAAGGGATGCAAAAACATTCGGCTTATATTCTACAAAATATGGAATTGCCGGGCTTTGATCGGGAACAACAACGTTTGCTTGCATTACTGGTGCGCTTACATATCGGCACATTAAGAATCACCGATTTAACTCAGTTTGCCCGTTATGATGAACAAGATGTATTGGTGTTAATTCGTTTATTGCGACTTGCCGTCATATTGAATAAATCCCGTCAAGCCACCGAGAAACCCCAAAAAATCACCCTCAAAACCAACCGCACTTCTACGGATTGGAGCTTGGCGTTTGAACAAGGTTATCTTGATCGTAACCCTCTAATTTGGAATGAACTTCGTCAAGAAAGTCAGGGGTTGAAAGAGCTGGGCGTGGGATTGGTGTTTAATTAATATAAAGGCGTGATAGCGCAGGTTTCGTAGATTTGCTCGGTTTATGCAGCCGTTGCACAACTATTATCTTGTCGGGACACACTGCGTGT
>NZ_MLHJ01000106.1 GCF_001998965.1 Rodentibacter rarus | reverse complement strand
CCCTCAAATAAACTTATTAACCAACCAGTCAATCCCATTCCTATCGTTTTTCTATAATACAACAAATTCCGAAAACTGACCTTATTTGAGATTAATCAAAATACGTTATATGTTGAATATTCTTTGATTTCTTATCCTGTCGCCTAGTGCTAGAATGTTACTACTCTCCCTTTTTTGATAAAAATTTTATGAGATATTTAAAATCCCTTGCTCAACGTTATATTGATTGGCTCATCCGCCTTGGACGGTTTAAATTTTCCTTACTTGGTATTTTTTTGTTGGCTATATTTGCTCTTTCTTTACAAATATTATTAAGCCTTTTTATTATTGGGGATATTTACTGGATTGATATTGCCCGTTCAATTATTTTTGGATTAATGTCTGCACCTTTTGTCATTTACTTTTTTGCTGTTTTGGTCGAACGGCTTGAATCTTCCCGTATTCAGCTTTCTCGTAGCGTTACTGAGCTTAAAAAAGAAGTTTCAGAGCGTAAACAAACTGAAAATAAACTTTCCATTGCTCTTGATAATTTGGAGGAAATCCATCGTGATAAAAGTAATCTAATGGCGACAATAAGCCATGAATTGCGAACGCCTTTAAACGGTATTATTGGATTAAGCCGGATTCTATTAGATGGCGATTTAACGCCGGAGCAGCAAAGCTACCTCAAAACGATTAATGTAAGTGCGGTCAATTTGGGGCATATTTTTAGTGATATTATTGATTTAAATAAACTTGATACAAAACGATTAGAACTAAATCTTCAGCCCACAAACCTCAATGCTCTTTTGAATGATATTCAAAATTTTGCTGTTTTAATGGTAGAGCCTAAAAATCTCAAATTTTCTTTAGAAATAACCTCAAATTTACCCGATTTACTCTATTTGGATAGTGCAAGATTAAGTCAGATTCTTTGGAATTTGATTGCGAATGCAGTGAAATTTACTGAAAAAGGGGAGATTAAATTACTCGTTTCTTCTTCAGAAAATAATATTTATCATTTTAGCGTTTCTGATACTGGTTGTGGTATCGCCCAATGTGAATGGGATAATATTTTTAAAATGTATTATCAGGTGAAGGAAAATAAAAATCGTTCTTCAGGTAGCGGAATTGGACTTGCTATATCAAAAAATATTGCTTTATTAATGCAAGGAGATCTATGGGTAGAAAGCCAAATTGGTAAAGGCTCGACATTTCACCTGAGTATACAGGCTAAGGAAGCGCATTCCGTAGATAGTCATACCTTTTCTCAACCGGCGAACTTGTCGGTTTTATTGGTTGAGGATATTGAGTTGAATATTGTCGTTGCAAAAAATGTGCTGGAAAAATTAGGTCATCGTGTCGATGTCGCAATGAATGGGAAAGAAGCGATTCAACTATTTGAGCGTAATGTCTATGATATTGTTTTGCTTGATATTAAATTACCGGATATGTCCGGTTTTGATATTGCGACACACTTACGCCGGAAATATGAAGAAGGTATTTATGATTTTCTCCCACCGCTCGTCGCCTTTACAGCAAATGTGATGCAAAATGTAAAGGAATATCAAGCGAAGGGAATGGATGGAGTATTACGTAAGCCGCTTGCACTGAACGAGTTGAAGCAATGTTTTCATCTTTTTTTGGGCGATGACAGTATAACGAACACGTTTAATGAGGTGGAAAAACCATCTCATCAGTCATTAAATATAGAATTAATTGAGCTATTAGGTAAAGCACAAACAGAGCAGAATTTAATGTTATTTAAAAAAATGATGCCGCTTTATCTACAAGAATTAAACAATGCATTCGCTGCGTATTTAGACGATCCTTCTGTGCAGAAAGATGTTGTCGATATTGCTCATAAAATTAAAGGTGCGGCAGGCTCAATTGGTTTAGTCGCATTACAGCAACTTGCGGAAAAAATACAATGTAATCAGGTTCTAAATTGGAAAGATAATATTGAAAATTGGCTTAATGAGCTCAATACTCATTGGCAAACGAATGTAAAAGAATTGGAAGATTATTTAAAGTTATAACGACATGATCGCACTTTGGATTAAAAGTGCGGTCATTTTTTTATGAATTTTCCTTCTCCAATCTTTCTTCGGAATAATCCCGCAATTGCTGAATTTCACGTTTTGCTTTATCAGACAGGACTTTATTATCCTTTAGCATTTGCTCGGAACGGGCCATGATAAAACGTAGATAATCAACATTATGCGTTTGTTCAAAAAATTGTTTTGCTTGATACATATCATTGAAATCTTTATTGGCTTGAGTGAGCAACATTTTTTGACCGAATAACACGATGAGTGCTAAGGCTAGGGCGATGAGCGTGCCATAACCCTTTGTGGGATAATAAAGTAATCCGCCGATAATAAAGAGACCGGAAACAAGGCGAGAGCTGTTCTTTATATAGGTTTCACTTGGCGGTGCTTGTATTAAGTCTTTAAATTTCATTATGTTTTCCTAAAAAATAAGGGCGTTATCATACGCCCTTATGGTTTGATTTTTCAAGTATTAGGCAAGAATACCAGCCCAGTAACCTAAGATCCCCACCCCAAATAGGGCAAAGATAATGAGCATCGCATTCACTTTTTTACGCAATAAGTACATACATAAGAAAGTGAGCAATAAGGCGAGCAAGCCCGGAAGCAGATCGTTTAATACGCCTTGAAGGGTAACGACGACTTCTTCACCAAGTTGATTGTTATAACGGGTGAGTTCTAATGGCACATTGATACTTGTCCATTTTGAAACGAGTGAGCCCATCACAAAGAGGCCCAAAATGGAAGCCCCCTGAGTAATTTTTTGTAAACGACCGCCGCCCATATCAGAAACGATTTCTGTACCTTTTTCATAACCGTATTTAAACCCATACCAACGGGTTAAGGCACGAATCACGTTAATTAAAATAAAGAACAAAAGTGGGCCTAAAATGCTACCTGTTAAGGCAATACCGGCACCCAGTGCCGCTAAAACAGGGCGTAATGTGCCCCAGAAAATCGGGTCACCCACACCGGCAAGTGGCCCCATTAAGCCCACTTTTACCCCACTGATTGCTGCATCATCTACATCTTTTGCACCGTTGGCACGTTCCTGTTCCATTGCAGCGGTGACCCCCATAATGGCGGAACCCACCCAAGGTTGGGTGTTGAAGAATTCAAGGTGACGTTTTAATGCCGCCGCTTGATCCTCTTTTTTGCTGTATAAACGTTTGATAGTTGGGATCATCGAAACACAAAATCCCATTGATTGCATACGTTCAAAGTTGAATGAACCTAAAAGGAACGTTGAACGGAAGTAGGTTTTTAAAATATCACCTTTAGTAAGTGTCACTTTTTGATCTGACATAATGCGCTCCTTATAGACCTTCTAATTCGTTATCGGCTAATTTTCTTTTGCTGGCAACAGGCATTGCGGCTTGGTTAAAGCGAGGATTTAACTGGATATAAAGCATCGCCAAGCAGGTACCTAAAATACCTAATCCCACTAAGTTATAGTTAGTAAAGGAGGCAATCACAAAACCAAGGAAGAAGAACGGCATTAACGCCCCTGCACGCATCATGTTGATAACCATCGCATAACCGACCACCACAATGAAGCCACCAGCAATTTGTAGACCACGGGTGATCACTTCAGGGATCGCATCTAATGCACTGGTTACTGTATCGGTGCCCGCCACTAAACCCACAGCTAAAGCAGGCAGTGCCACCCGTAAGGCTTGTAGAGAAAGACCGGCAAAGTGACAAAATTCAATGCCACGGAAGTTGGCTTGTTCTGCAAATTTATCGGCTTTGTGTTGTAGGAAAATGGTTAAAGTACGAACAAAAATAGTTAATACTTGACCTGCTGCCGCCACCGGTACTGCAATAGCAATGGCTGTACCCACGGATTGTCCGCCTTTGATGACTAAAATCGCTGAAATAACGCTTGCCAATGCGGCATCCGGTGCCATAGCCGCACCTACGTTCATCCAGCCTAGGGCGATCATCTCTAATGTACCGCCAAGAATGATACCGGTTTCAAGATCACCTAAAACCAAACCAATCATGGTACAAGCAAAAAGTGGGCGGTGGGTTTGACGTTCATCTAACACGCTTCCCATACCGCAGATTGCCGCAACCAGTACGACTAAAATGAGTTCCATTGTTGACATAAAAGGCTCTCCTAAAATTTAATTGAATCTAATTTTTCACGGGTTAGCTCAACCGGTTTATTGGCGGCCACTTTCTGAAGTGAGAGTTTGACACCCATATCAAGTAATTTTTTGAATGCTTCCACATTCGATGGATTAACGGTGACGGCATCAGAAAGTTGTTTATTGCCTTCTTTGTGCGTCATTCCCCCAACATTGATGGTATCAATACGTAGCCCTCCTTCAATTAAACGCACCGCATCTTCCGGTTTGGTGACTAACATTAAGATATTACGGCTGGCGTATTTCGGGTTGTTATACACCTTAATTGCTTTATCCACCGAAATCACATAGGCTTTCAAATGAGGAGGGGCAATTTGGAGTAACAATTCTTTGCGAAGTTCATCATTCGCCACTTCATCACTGATAGCAAAAATCGCCTCGCATTTCACCGCTTTTGCCCAAGATGTCGCCACTTGACCATGGATTAAACGGTCATCAATTCGCAATAGGTTCACACTCATACGACCGTTCGGATCATATTGTGTATTATCTTCTTCCGGTTCCACATCTTCTGATGAGGCGACCGCTGTATCTTCTGCTGAGCTAAAGGAGGCGGTTTCATCGGGTTTGCGGTAGCTTTTTACTGCCATCACCCCCACTTCTTTTGCTGTTGTGGCGAGATCTTCTGCTGATTTGGCATCGTCTTTTGCATCCAACACTTCCAACAACATCGGTAAGCTCACCCCAGTGACAATATCATCTTGTGGGCGTTTTGCCGCCACTCGAGCTGCCGCGTTATAGGGGCTACCACCGAATAAATCCACCAAAAATAACACTGAATCGGCGGGATCACATTCAGCGATAATCGCTTCATATTTTTCCACCAAGGTGTCTTGTCCTTCTCCCGGAACGAATGTGACGCCGTGGAGACCTTCCACTTCGCCAAACACCATTTCAGAAGAGTTTACCAACTCTGCGGCAAGTTTGCCGTGAGCGGCAACGATTACTTGAATCATTAGCTACTCCTAATGTGATAAAAAAACGGGGCAAGCATAGTGTAAACGATTGCGCAACTCAATATTGTTGCGAAAGGATTTATCGCAAAAGTGTGATTTGGATCAAAGTTTATTCACAATGATGTCAAAATAGACAGCAAATAATGGAGTATCCTTGAAAGGAAAGTGCGGTCAAAATTTTACAGGTTTTATAGAACATCAAAATTTCGCTAAAATGCGCCAAAATAATAAAGGATTCCCTATGCCA
The DNA here is from genome assembly GCF_001998965.1 of Rodentibacter rarus. Classification (GTDB taxonomy): domain Bacteria; phylum Pseudomonadota; class Gammaproteobacteria; order Enterobacterales; family Pasteurellaceae; genus Rodentibacter; species Rodentibacter rarus. Next base: position 5,625 of record NZ_MLHJ01000106.1, on the reverse strand, counting down.
ACTCGCCAATGCCAAGTGCTTATTTCTGATGTACTCCCTGAATTTTTGCCTCCACAAGTATTAATCCTTGGAGAGCTGGGGATGCCTTTTTCTAAAGCGGTGAATCTACTGGGGCAAGAATTTGAACATATTTTATTTGATGCCAGACAGGGTATTCATTTAGAGGCCCTTGCCATTGCAAGTGGAACACTAAAAAGAGGGGGAACCTTCTGTTTGTTACTTTCCACTTGGGAAGATTTAGAAAAACATTCGGATATGGATAGCCTTCGTTGGAACGGAAATCAGTCGGTGATTTGCACGCCCCATTTTATTCATCACTTCAAACAATGTATCGCACGCTCTCATTTCCCGATTTTACAAAAAGCAAGTGCGGTCAGTTTTCCTCCCGTTTTTAGTTATGAAGAAAAGCAAAAGCAGGCGACGGATGAGCAGCAACAAATTATTGAGGCAATTTTACAAAGGCAGTGTGATCTTTATTTTTTGACGGCAAAACGAGGGCGGGGAAAATCTGCTTTGTTAGGTATGCTGGCTAATCGAATTGATGAACCGATTTACCTCACCGCCCCCAATAAAAGTGCGGTCAATACATTGTATAGTTTTGCCAAAGGAAAGATTGAATTTATTGCGCCTGACGAATTAATCCAACGATTACAACAAGATGCCGCATTTTCTGAAAGTGCTTGGCTTTTCGTGGATGAAGCAGCAATGCTCCCCTTATCCTTATTACAGCAATTTTCTCAACATTTTCGCCACATTGTTTTTAGCACCACAATTCACAGCTATGAAGGCACGGGGCGTGGTTTTGAATTAAAATTTAAGCAAAAAATTCACCGCACTTTTCAACACTTTGAGCTTTACCAACCTTTGCGTTGGGAAGAAAATGACCCCCTCGAACATTTTATTGAAGATCTTTTGTTGTTGGATGCCGAAGATAAATTTGAGCAAATTGTGTATAACCCACGGAGTAATCTTCAAATTTATGAAGTTCCACAGTCTCAACTTATCCGCTCGCCGGAATCCTTTTATGGCTTGATGACATTAGCCCATTATCGAACTTCCCCTATTGATTTACGCCGTTTGTTTGATGGAGAAGGACAACGTTTTTACCTCGCCTCAGATCAACATCAACTGATTGGTGCAATTTGGGCATTGGAAGAAGGCGGAATGAATGATGAGGCGCTGATTGAGCAAATTCAAAAAGGAATTCGCCGCCCCAAAGGAAACCTTGTGCCTCAAGCACTTTGTTTTCATTCCAATTTTTCTCAGGCTTGCCGATTGCGTTCTCAGCGTATTTCCCGCATTGCGGTACAACCTCATTGGCAACAGCTGGGGATAGGGATGGCGTTAGTGAACACAATGCAAAAATCAACGGTGGATTTTCTTTCTGTCAGTTTTGGTTATACGCAAGAATTAGCAAATTTCTGGCAAAAGTGCGGTTTTGTTTTGGTGCATTTAGGGGAACATTTGGAAGCCAGTAGCGGTTGCTATTCCGCTATTGCCTTGAAAGGCATATCGGAAGAAGGTGTAGCGTTTGTAAAAATTGCACAGCGACAATTTCAACGTAATCTAGGGTTATTGGCTCATCCTTTGGCTGAAACAATGAGGCAAGGTGAAATTGATTGGTCGCTTAGTGAGGAAGATTGGCAAAGTTTAAGCCATTTCGCCTATTATCACCGCACGTTATTTTCTTCAATACCCGCTATTTGCCGTTTGTTGAAAGCGCAGGGCGAAAGTCATTTTCCACAACTTTTGGGCTATTTAACGAAAAAACAACTTCCCTTTAACAAGAAAAAAAGCGTAGAATGTTTTCGTTTAGAAATTAAACAATATTTAGAGGAACGTTTATGACGACAACAGAAAAAACAGAGAAACCAAAAGGATGGTTTAAACAGGCTTTAGAAAAATATGATAATTTTCTTAAAACCTACGATCTTGATTCCCCAAGTTGTTGTGGTGTGCCAAAAATGCGGGAAGATGAAAACGGAAATTTGCGCAAAGAAGATTCACTCTTTAAAAAATAACCTGTTTTTTTATACAGATTTTCAGCTTGAATCCCCTTTTTTAATTCAGTAAACTATGCGTCAATTTTTATCAGAGATTGACGCATTATTTATGAAAACCGCTTTTTTCCAACTCGATATTCCTTCCACCCCAAACGACCATAAAATTTTAGGTAATGTCTTTCCTGATGCGGATGCTTTAGCCATTAGCGAAATTGCCAAACAGCACCCAAATTTAACCGTAGTCGTGACACCCGATACCCGAAGTGCAGTGCGTTTATCCGGTATTTTATCGCAATTAAACGGGCAAGAAGTGAGACTCTTTCCTGACTGGGAAACTTTGCCTTATGATACTTTTTCTCCCCATCAAGATATTATTTCCTCCCGTCTGAGTGCGCTTTTTCATTTGCAGAATGCGAAAAAAGGCATTTTTTTATTGCCGATTTCCACCCTAATGCAACGCCTTTGCCCGCCGCAATATTTACAACATTATGTTTTATTGATCAAAAAAGGGGATCGCTTAAGTATTGACAAGATGCGCTTACAATTGGAAGCCGCCGGTTATCGCGCCGTAGAGCAAGTGTTGGAACATGGTGAATATGCGCTACGGGGTTCATTGCTTGATCTTTTCCCAATGGGTAGTAGCTTGCCTTTTCGTTTAGATTTTTTTGATGATGAAATTGATTCTATCCGCACTTTTGATGTGGATACACAACGTACACTCGATGAAATTCAATCTATTAATCTTTTGCCGGCTCAGGAATTTCCAACAGATGAAAAGGGGATTGAGTTTTTCCGCACGCAATTTAGAGAAACCTTCGGTGAAATCCGCCGTGATCCGGAACATATTTATCAACAGATCAGCAAAGGCACATTAATTTCCGGTATTGAATATTGGCAGCCATTGTTTTTTGCTGAAATGGCAACTTTATTTGATTATCTTCCACCTCAAACCCTGTTTGTAGATATGGAGGCAAATCAAGCGCAAAGCATACGTTTTTATCAAGATGCGACACAGCGTTATGAACAACGCAAAGCGGATCCGATGCGTCCTTTATTACCGCCGGAACGCTTATGGTTGACGATAGATGAAGTGAATCGTCAATTGAAAGCCTATCCGCGAATGACACTGAAAAATGAAAAAGTGCGGTCATCTGTACGTCAGAAAAATTTACCGGTAAGCCTATTACCGGCGATTGCCATTCAATCACAACAAAAAGAGCCACTTGGGCAACTTCGTCAATTTATTGAACATTTTAACGGCAATATTGTGTTTTCCGTAGAAACGGAAGGGCGTCGGGAAACTTTGCTTGATTTGCTTCAACCCTTAAAAATTAAACCGAAACAAATTCCCTCTCTCGCCGAGGCTAAACAAGAAAAATTGAGTTTGTTGGTGAGTACCTTTGAGCAGGGTTTTATTCTTGAACAATCTTCCCCATTAGCCATTATTGGTGAAGCGAATTTATTGGGTGAACGGGTGCAACAGCGTCAGCGTGATAAGCGTAAAACCATTAATCCGGATACCCTTGTGCGGAATTTGGCGGAACTTAAAATTGGCCAACCTGTGGTTCATTTGGATCATGGTGTGGGGCGTTATGGCGGCTTAGTCACCCTTGATGCAGGGGGAATCAAAGCAGAATATTTGCTCCTAAATTATGCTAACGAGGCCAAACTTTATGTGCCGGTGACTTCCTTACATTTGATTAGTCGCTATGTAGGCGGTTCTGATGAAAGTGCGCCATTGCATAAATTGGGTAATGAAGCTTGGGTGAAATCACGCCAAAAAGCAGCAGAAAAAATCCGTGATGTGGCAGCGGATCTGTTAGATGTTTATGCACAACGTGAAGCGAAAAAAGGCTTTGCCTTTAAATATGATCGTGAAGAATTTCAACAATTTGCCGCCACCTTCCCTTTTGAAGAAACTCACGATCAAGAAATGGCGATTAACGCTGTCATTTCCGATATGTGCCAACCTAAAGCGATGGATCGTTTAGTTTGTGGTGATGTGGGCTTTGGTAAAACCGAAGTGGCGATGCGTGCGGCATTTTTGGCGGTAATGAACCATAAACAAGTGGCGGTTTTAGTGCCGACCACCTTGCTTGCCCAACAACATTATGAAAATTTTAAAGATCGTTTTGCGAATTTACCGGTGAACGTAGAAGTGCTATCACGCTTTAAAACGGCGAAAGAACAAAAACAAGTTTTGCAAAATCTTGCAGAAGGCAAAGTGGATATTTTGATTGGCACGCATAAACTCATTCAATCTGATGTGAAATTTCACGACCTCGGTTTATTGATTATTGATGAAGAGCATCGTTTTGGTGTTAGTCAAAAAGAAAAGATTAAACAGTTACGCGCCAATATTGATATTCTCACCCTCACTGCCACCCCAATTCCCCGAACCCTGAATATGGCAATGCACGGTATTCGTGATCTTTCCATTATTTCTACTCCCCCGGCTCGACGTTTGAGCATTAAAACCTTCGTACGCCAAAAAGAGGATTTAGTGGTGCGTGAAGCCATTTTGCGGGAAATTTTGCGGGGTGGACAGGTTTATTATTTACACAACGATGTGGCGAGCATTGAAAATGCCGCAGAAAAATTGACCGCACTTGTACCGGAAGCAAGAGTAGTGGTTGGGCATGGACAAATGCGTGAACGTGAGTTAGAGCGGGTGATGAGCGATTTTTATCACCAACGTTACAATGTGTTGGTTTGTTCAACCATTATTGAAACGGGGATTGATGTGCCAACGGCCAACACCATTATCATCGAACGGGCAGACCATTTTGGTTTGGCGCAATTGCATCAACTGCGTGGTCGGGTGGGGCGCTCTCATCATCAAGCTTACGCTTATTTGCTGACCCCGCCACCGAAAATGATGACTAAAGATGCAGAGCGTCGCCTTGAGGCTTTGGAAAGTTTAGATAATCTTGGGGCGGGGTTCATTCTTGCCACTCATGATTTAGAAATTCGTGGTGCAGGGGAATTGCTGGGTAATGAACAAAGCGGACAAATTGAAACCATTGGTTTTTCCCTTTATATGGAATTACTTGATGCGGCAGTGAAAGCCTTAAAAGAGGGGCGAGAACCTTCTCTAGAGGAATTAACTCAACAACATGCAGAAATTGAGTTGCGTATTCCAGCATTGCTACCGGACGACTATTTAGGCGATGTGAATATGCGTTTATCTTTTTATAAACGTATTGCCGCCGCACAAACTAAGCAAGAATTGGATGAATTAAAAGTCGAACTGATCGACCGCTTTGGATTGCTACCCGAAGCAACGAAAAATTTACTGCAAATTGCCGAATTGCGTCTATTGGTTGAGCCTCTACAAGTGTTACGAATTGATGCAGGAACTCAAGGCGGTTTCATTGAATTTTCACCCAATGCGAGAATTGACCCGGAAAAATTCCTCCAACTCATCCAAAAAGAACCCATTGTGTACCGCTTTGACGGCCCATTAAAATTCAAATTTATAAAAGATCTTTCCGAAAATAAAGTGCGGTTGGAATTTGTGACGGATTTGGTGAAGGGATTGATTGGGTAGTGTGCTGAAACTTAAGTATGCAGGTGGGTTTTTTAGCCCATAGACATACTATCAATGTTTAAGCGTGGAGTG
>NZ_MLHJ01000105.1 GCF_001998965.1 Rodentibacter rarus | reverse complement strand
CTGCATAATACCGGAAAATGCAGGTGTTTTTAACCGCAATTTGATCTGCACCCCAAAACCTGGACACCCAATTTGAGGTGCAGATGATGTCCTATTCTTATCAATTTTGTTTAAAAATTATCAAACTCGTCACAGAACAGGATTATGGTATCCGTGAGGTGGCTAAACTTCATAAAATTTCTCACTCTCTCGTTATTTATTGGCTAAAACCGTTGATAAGCTCGATCCTGAGGCAATCATCACCAAGCTTTTAACGCTAAATTATCTTTCGGAACCGGAAAAGTTATATTACATTCAACAACGTCTTGATGTGCTAGAGCAACAAAAGCAAATCAATAATTACTTTAAGGAAGTGGATTAATGCCAAGTTTACAACAATCCCACAAACAATTTAAACAACATCACATATCAGAGTCAACAGGCTCAGGTACTGACAGCTGTAAAAATATTGTGCGTCTTCACCATAAAGATACCTTAGGTCATCCTTTGCCCTCAGGCATAGAGGTGAGACTTTATGATTCCACCGGAAAAGTTTTTATGGGAATAACCGATTCCGGTGGAATGAGTATTCATGGAAGAGGTATAAACGGTTCGGCAGAAATTCGCTGTGGTGAGGTATTTTGGTTTTTGTGCCGTAAGCAACAAAGAGAAACGCAGATAAAATCAGATATTCAGCGAGAACTCGCTGAAGTAAATGAAAACTTTGTAGCGGATAAAAGTGATGGCTATGTGTTGATTAAAGCGGAAGAAGATGGAACCGTAGTAAAGCATGACAATCCCCAATTTCAAGCAAGCCACCCGTTAAAAATCGGCGCCTATTGGCAGAAAGGTAGTCCGATTTGTAATATTAATGCCACTTATTTACCGCCGACCATATTGCTTAACCTAAGATTTTTACAAAATCAAACAGCGGAAGATAGGTATCGACAAATTGAAAAAATCAAACATCAAATTCATCTGGATGGTAATGTCGCAACGCTTTTTATTCATGGCTATAACGTGCCCTTAGGGCATACGGGACGTTATCCCCTTTATGAAGAAGCCGTAAATACAAGCTTTGTTTCCAAAAATACCCCTCGTCCGCCAAATATAAATATCAGTAGTGATGAATTACAGCATCCTTGGCTGCATTACGGACGTGATGATTTACTCAACATTATTCAGGGAAAAGGCGAAAAATTAAATGAAAAAACCTATAAAAATATGATAAATGGTTTAATGGCGAAGAAGCCCTAAGTTGGTTTCCTCATGTCGAGTATTATTTAAATCTAGCCGCCTCAGGAAAAGATAAGCTAGATAAATTTGATAATTGGGAAAAATATAGTCGAATCATTGGCGTAACCTGGTCCGGCAGTGTGAAAGCCTCCCTTGAATTTTTCCGTGCGGAACTGTATGCCAATGAGGCTGGTCGGGAGTTAGCCAAAGTCTTAAAACAACTGCTGGATAATAAGATAAAAATTAATATTTTAACTCACTCTCTTGGTGCCAGAGTGGCATTAAGTGCGCTCAATATTTTAGGCGATTTTGACGGAAAATATGATGAGCAAATCGATAATCTGATTATGTGGGAGCCGGTGGTGGCCGATAATGCGTTTACCAACCATTACACCAAACAATTCAATCCAACAGCGATGGAAATCTTTCCCTACGCCCATAAAGCGGCAAAACAAATCACGGTATTATATTCAACCGAAGACGGCGTGGTAGCCGGTGACACCCTTTGGGGAGATAGGGAAAAGTCGGGATTATTCGGAGGCGCTTATCCGAAAAAATATTCAAGATTATCCAGCGTGCTGACGGGCGGAACAACCCCACTTGGGGATTACTATATTAATGCCAATCAAGCCAAACTCACCATCAGAATGTTTGATAACAGCGCCACATTCGGTTTCAACAAACCGACAACAAAACCCACTGATGCCTATCAGCAAGGCTTTACAAGAGAAATTTCCGATGAATATATCCGCATTGAAAAGTTGAAGGAGGCATATGGTTGTCGGGATGTCAGCGATAGCCGTCAACGGGAATATATCTGTGACAATATTCAACGAAACAAATTAAATGAAACACGTATCCGACAAGCCATTGAGGCGGAAGCGGAAAAGCTCTCTGCCCATGGCGGAATTTCCGATGAGATTTACTATTTACGCCCTTGGAGTTGTTTTAGACGATTTAAGAAAGATGACCCGATTCAAAAGGCGGTGTTAGAGCATATTATTGAGATTTTATCCTATACTATTGTGCATGATTGGCAACAAATTAATATGGATATTCGCCTGCCATTGGGGGCGAGGGGGGATTTGTATTCGGTGCAGGGAAAAAACACGAAAAGGGAACTAAGTAAGCAAGATAAAGAATTGTATTTTGATAAATTTATTAGTGAAATGAGAAGAGTTAAAAAAGTAGAATTTATACCTCAAGTTATAGATGACCCTAAAGATAAAAATAAAAAAATGCCCTATTTTATTACTCATTCAGCTATGCGTGAATGGGAGTATGAATGGGAGGGTATGTCAGATAGAAATAAAGTCTTTCCATTAATTTACTCTGAAAGTTATAAAAAATATATCATTAATAAAATCAAAAAGAATTCAAAATTTGGACGTTATTAGGAGGGATATATGAAATTACCTAATTTACTCATTTTAATTATTCTATCTTTCTTTGCTGTCGGATGTAATTCAATGTCAGGTGTCGTATCACTGGGTGTTTCTAGTGATGGTAAATATGCCATTAGTGCACATGGAAAAGATGAACTAGTGTTATGGGATTTAACCAAGAAAGAAAAAAAACTTTTAGCTAAAAATGCCAATCCATACAGTGCTTATTTTATTCCCGATAGCTATGAATTTATGTGGCAGGATGGCAATAATGTTGTCCATATCCAAAATGTAGAAGGCAAAGAAATTTTACAATTCCCACATTTTAAAACAGAGGGACAAATTATATCGGCGGATAAGTTATTTTATTTATCTGCCGATGAATGGGGAAAATTCTATAAAGGATATGGTAAAGATTTAGTGCCAATTTATACCGATGCCCCAATCGGTCCTAGCCAGACTTACACCTTTTCCCTTGTCGGTGATAAATTCTTGTCGGTCGGAGATGGATGGGAAGGACGTAACGGTGAAACTGCTGAGACCAAATTAACCGCTAATCCGGTCAATCCTGATAAATATAAAAAAGACAGTTATCAAGGGGTGACGTTATGGGACAAAAAGACCTTAAAACCTCTTGCAAGATTATACGGTAATTCAAACCGAACATCCGGAAGAATCAGCCCTGATGGGAAGTGGGTTATTGCAGTGAGTGAAAATGCAAGACGTTATATGTGGTCAGTATTAAATCCACATCAACGGTGAAAAATAGCGCTTTTCTTGCCCAACGTGAAATTCCGCCACATCCGTTACCCATTTTTGATTGAGTGCCGTTGCGGTAAAATCACGATT
>NZ_MLHJ01000104.1 GCF_001998965.1 Rodentibacter rarus | reverse complement strand
GTTGCGTTGCGTTGCGTTGAACATTTTTGCGATCCTTATTTTAGTGTGTCAAGTGATTTTATTGCTTTTCTGAAATTTCTTTAAAAGAAATTGAGAAAGCATCTTTTAAGTTTTCAGGCATAGTGCGATAGTTGGTGAGTAATTTTTCTTCTTGCTCTGACATAGCAATTTCTTGAGTTGCAATCTGAAACATTTCCCCCTCACCACTCACAAGCCAATTTAAATTTACGCCTGCTTTGGCTATACCAGCCATCCCTTCGGCGTTTGGTTCACGCTCGCCACCGATATAACCTTGTAAGGTGCGGTAAGCTATGCCTGTTTGTTCCGAAAAGTCTTTAATTTTCCAATTCTTAGCTTCACAAACCTGTTTTAATCTTTCTGATATGCACATTTGAGCGTTCCTTTTTCAATTTAAAATTGACAAATACCGCAAATGAGCGTATATTTGATATTAATTAGAACATATCTTATCACGTTTGAGCGTATATTGAATATCCTGCAAACAGATTTTTAGACTATTTAAAGAACAACTATATGGCCCAACACTTCCTCCTCTCAAGCAAAGCCCGTACGCTTTCGTCCTATGAGATAGCTCAACTCTCGGACGAACAAGCGTTTGATTTGCTTTGTGAATTAAGATGGGGAAGTAAAGAGAATGTGGTTTGCCCGAAGTGCGGTGTTCAACACATCGCATATCGAATCTCCACCCGTAACCAATGGCGTTGCCGTCACTGTAATCATACTTTCAGCGTGACATCCGGCACAATTTTTGCCAATCGCAAGAAACCAATTAAGGTTTATCTTTTTGCCTTAATGGAATGGGTGAATGCCGTGAAAGGCTTATCTTCACTCCAATTGGCGCGTAACGCCAAATTAAATCCTCGTACTGCCTTTGTATTATCACATAAATTCCGTAAGGCGTTGCTTGAAAGCCGTGATATGCAGCCGCTTTCCGGTGAAATTGATATGGACGGCACTTATGTTCATCCTGCCCCCCGTAAAGCAAACAAGAAATCCGACCGTATCGACTATCGTCTAAAAGAAAATCAGAATCCTGATAAACGTTGTGTCATGGTTGCACGTGAACATTATTCGCCAGAAGAAAAAGCCAGTAATGCGCTGCATTGTGGGGCAAAACGCTCGCACGTCTTTGTCGCTCATACAGAATCACAATCCGTAGTAAAAAGTTTTGCGGACAAATTCGTTAAGCCTAACACGCGAATCAATACTGATGAAAGCAATGCCTATGATGTTTTGCTGCCGTATTATGATTTACGCACCGTCAACCATAAAGAGGAATATCGCAGTGATTTAGGCGTAACGAATAATCAGGCGGAAAGCCTATTCAGTCGATTCAAACGAATGTACTACGGACAGGTTCACCGCATCAGTAACGAATATTTGCTCAACTATGCCAACGAAATCGCCTACCGCGAGGATAACCGCCGTCAATCCAATAAAATCCAGTTTATTGATGTACTCAGTCGATGTTTAAAAACCACCAATGAAAACAACGAATGGTGCGGGTACTGGCAACGCAAAATTGTTCATCAAGAGGTCATCTGGCAATAAGTATGGCATACAATTTAGAAAAGAAGATTAAAGAATTTGAGTTTGAGCGCAAGCAGGTTTTACACCATTTAGCCTTGCTTGATGCCAACATTGCGACACTCAAACGCGCCATTGATTTAATGCAGCAGGAAAGCGATATTACGCTTTACAACACGCAAAACTTTGTTTATCGCCGCAAATTTAAGCTATTCAAAGGCAAAATCCGCAAATACCTTGTTCAAATCCTACGCAATGAGCCAAGCAAAGGCTTTAGCATCGCCGACCTCACCCAACGGATTTTTGAGATTGAACAAAATCAAGCGACACCTACCGAAAAACACCTTGATTCCGTTCGTAAGCAGCTCAATGAATTTTATCAAAGAGATTGGATTACCCGAACGCAAATCAGCAACAAAGAAGTGCTTTGGCAATGGAAATTAAAATAGCGGTATCTCTACCGCTATTTTTGCTATCCTTCTTTCTCTATCTGTTTTAACCGCCATTCAGACGTATCAAACATTCCTCTTTTCTTAATCTTGCAATGTAAATACTTTTCTTGTCGTTCAATAATCCCTTGTTTATATAGCTTGCGCAGTGCGTTTCCAATAGCGCATTGATGTGGCATTGTGATCTCTATACGAGAAGTCGATAACAGCTCCCTGTCTATTTTTATTGCGTCAAGCGTAATCGAATATAAATTTCGCCAATAATTATTTTGTTTGAATACTTGAGAAATCAGATAGGATAAATTCTTATTAAATGGCTTCTGACGAAGTAGTTTCGCTGTGTCATAGTCTTTTTTAATCATCCTCATATCAAAATCAGGATCGATATAACCTAAAGATGTCGTAAAGCTACTAATCTGTGCATTTAAAATTTTTTCTCGTTCGGCAAGCTCCTTGAGCTTATAAGAAACAATCGCATTTTCCTTATAGCATTGCTCAATTAACTTTACCATTTGCGAAACAAGGTAGGTTTCTGACATAATAAAATCCCCATTGAGTTAAAATTTCAATGGGGATTGTAAGACTTTTAATCGGTTAAATCTTTGTGCAATTGCTACATAATATCGTTTTTTTCAACCGCACTTTAGTTCTAGTGAACAGAAATTACAAAATTTCTTTTGCTGTCGCTACCACGTTATCCACGGTGAAACCGAACAATTTGAATAATTGATCCGCAGGTGCTGACTCACCGAAGGAATTCATGCCGACAATACGACCGCCGAAGCCCACATATTTATACCAGAAATCGGAAATTCCCGCTTCAATGGCGACACGTTTGGTGACAGAAGAAGGTAAAACGCTTTCACGGTATGCTTCATCTTGTTTGTCGAAACGATTGGTGCTTGGCATAGAAACCACACGCACGTTTTTGCCTTCTGCCGCAAGTACTTCTGCCGCTTTCACCGCAAGTTCTACTTCAGAGCCGGTAGCAATGAAGATGAGATCCGGTGTGCCTTGGCAATCTTTTAAGATATAAGCGCCTCGTGCCACATTGGCTAATTGCTCAGAAGTGCGGTCCATTTGCGCCAAATTTTGACGGGTGAAAATTAACGCACTCGGGCCTTCTTGACGTTCTACCGCTTGTTGCCATGCTACCGCAGATTCCACTTGGTCGCACGGGCGCCATGTTTCAAGATTCGGGATCAAACGCAATGCAGCGGTTTGTTCGACCGGTTGGTGCGTTGGACCGTCTTCCCCTAAACCGATGGAATCATGGGTATAAACAAAGAGATTACGTAATTTCATTAATGCCGCCATACGCACGGCGTTATGGGCATATTCGTAGAACATTAAGAAGGTTGCACCATAAGGAATGAAACCGCCATGTAACGCAATACCATTCATAATAGCTGACATACCAAATTCACGCACACCATAGTTGATGTAGTTCCCCCCCACGTTTTCATGGGCACGGATTGGTTTTGAACCGCTCCATAAGGTGAGGTTAGAGCTGGCTAAGTCTGCCGAACCACCTAAAAACTCCGGTAACACCTGTGCATAGGCTTCAATGGCATTTTGAGAGGCTTTACGGCTTGCAATGCTTGCCGGGGTGCCTTGTAATTTTTCAATGAAAGCTTGGGAATATTTTGTCCAGTCTGTCGGTAATTCACCTGCCATACGGCGTTTGAATTCAGCGGCTAATTCCGGATAGGCTTTTTCATAAGCAGCAAATTTTTCTTCCCAGGATTTTTCTGCAGCCTGACCTTTTGCTTTTGCATCCCACTCGGTATAATATTCCGCCGGAATTTCAAACGGTGCATAATCCCAATTTAATGCTTTACGGGTTAAGGCAATTTCTTCATCACCTAAAGGCGCGCCGTGGCTGTCGTGAGAGTTTGCTTTGTTTGGTGAACCAAAGCCGATAATCGTTTTGCAAATGATTAAAGTCGGTTTTTCTTTTTCGGCTTGGGCAAGAAGGGTTGCTGCACGAATTTGTTCTGCATCATGCCCATCCACATTGCGAATTACCTGCCAACCGTAGGCTTCAAAACGGGCGGCGGTATCATCGCTAAACCAACCCTCAACGTGACCGTCAATAGAGATATTGTTGTCATCATAGAATGCAATGAGTTTGCCTAAACCAAGCGTTCCCGCTAATGAACACGCCTCGTGGGAAACCCCTTCCATTAAACAACCATCACCTAAGAACACATAAGTGTAGTGATCCACAATGTCGTGGCCTTCACGGTTAAATTGACCGCCTAAGGTTTTCTCCGCAATCGCCATTCCCACGGCATTGGTGATCCCTTGACCTAAAGGACCTGTTGTGGTTTCAACACCCGGTGCATAGCCATATTCCGGGTGTCCCGGGGTTTTAGAATGTAATTGGCGGAACTGTTTTAAATCCTCAATAGAAAGATCATAACCGGTTAAATGCAACAAGCTGTAAATCAGCATTGAACCATGTCCATTTGACAATACAAAACGGTCTCGATCCGCCCATTTTGGATTGGTTGGATTATGTTTTAAAAAATCACGCCATAATACTTCGGCAATATCTGCCATCCCCATTGGTGCACCGGGGTGACCTGATTTTGCTTTTTGGACGGCATCCATACTTAAGAAACGGATTGCGTTTGCTAATTGTTGACGAGTTGCCATATTTTTCTCCTGTTATGATAAAAAATAAGTTTTACGGGTATTCTACCTTATTTATTCCCGCCTTTCGGTAAAAATTTGCATTTTATCTTATCGCGATAAGCTATCATTTATCCCCTACGCCGTCTTTGATTATAGCGTTGAATATTAGATTTAACTGGTAAATTGACCGCTTTCTGAGGTTCATGAGAGAGGCGATAAGCTCGGCGATAATGGCTTAAAAAATAATGAATAGAACTTGCTAATACCACCCCTAATAAAAACACGATGATAAGTTCACCATAAAGTCGAAGGAAAATTTGATTAATTTTATTTTGAGAAGATTGCGCATACTGCCCATCAAAGGTGACACGAAGAAAACCTTGAATCCCTAAATTAGAATAAACCGGCTCCACCACTTGCTGGGTATTTTGTGCCTCTTCCCACTTTTCCAACCCGAGACGTTGACGCAAACTTTCCGAATCTGTGCTTTGTGCCAATAATTTTCCTTGCGAATTATAAATCGATGCATCTAAAACAAAATGCTCCTGCACCAAGTTATCCAAATTTTCGGTGAGGGTTTCAATTTTGGCATTATTCATCAACAACACTGAAAACAAATTTGTTTGTTGACGCACTAAAATATGGGATAAATTCGATACTTGATTCACACTAGCCAGCTGCGAGCCGATTTTAAACTGTTGCACCCCAAACAAAATTACCGCCAGCGCCCCCAGGCAAAAAAGGACAATCAGCACCAACATCACTGATTTGATTAATTTATCTTTGATTAAATGCACGTTATTTTTCCCCAATTTGCCTTTAAATCGGCTAGAATAGTCTTCACTTTTGACAATTTACAGGATTTTCTATGCAAATTCAAAACCTTGCCGGTATTACACAAAAATATCCCTCATTTCCCACCGCACTTTTACCCGATCTTCCCCCCGCCCCACCAAAAGAGGGTTTTATCCTTTATGGTACACAGCTCAACCTGTCTGCCCTAATGCAATTTCAGCAAAAGTGCGGTCAAAATTTTCAGTGTTTTGATGCCTGGAATGTGGAAAAAAACACTGTGGTATTGCTTAAAGGACAGTGGCAGGATAGCTTTCTTTCTGCGGCTCATGAACTGTGTTTAGACATCGCCCTACTGAACTTCGAAGCAAAACTCTCCGAAAAAGGCTTATTAGTGATGGATATGGATTCCACCGCCATTCAAATAGAATGTATCGATGAAATCGCCAAACTTGCCGGCACGGGGGAATTAGTGTCCGCCATTACCGAAAGTGCAATGCGGGGGGAACTGGATTTTGAGCAGAGCCTACGCCGTCGGGTAGCCACCTTAAAAGATGCGCCGGAAAGTATTTTACAAGCTGTGCGATCCAATTTACCCCTCATGCCCGGTCTAACGGAAACCCTTCAAACCTTGCAAAAACACGGCTGGAAAACCGCCATTGCCTCAGGGGGGTTCACCTATTTCGCCGATTATTTAAAAGATTTATTAAAATTAGACTGTGCCGTATCCAACCAATTTGACATTGTGGCGGGCAAACTCACCGGGTTAGTCAAAGGCGATGTGGTCGATGCACAATATAAAGCACAAACACTGGAACGGCTGCGTGATGAATATGGCATTGCCCCCCAAAATACCCTTGCCATAGGCGATGGTGCCAATGATTTAGCTATGATGAGCGTTGCCGGTTTAGGGGTGGCGTTCCATGCCAAACCGAAAGTGCAACAACAAGCACAAATTGTGGTAAACTTCGCCGACCTAACGGCACTTTTATGTCTTTTAAGTGCAAGAGAAAGAATTTAACCTTAATGGGAGAAAATTATGCCATCTTTTGATATTGTTTCTGAAATTACCATGCACGAAGTGCGTAACGCCGTGGAAAATGCTAACCGTGTATTAAGCACCCGTTATGATTTCCGAGGCGTGGAAGCCATCATTGAACTCAATGAAAAAAATGAAACCGTGAAAGTAACAACGGAATCTGAGTTTCAACTTGAACAGTTAATCGAAATCTTAATTGGTGCATTTGTTAAACGTGGCATTGAACATGGCTCATTGGATATTCCAACGGAAAGTGAACACCATGGCAAACTTTACACCAAAGAAATCAAATTAAAACAAGGCATTGAAACCGAAATGGCGAAGAAAATCACAAAATTAGTGAAGGATTCTAAAATTAAAGTGCAAGCCCAAATTCAAGGTGATCAAGTGCGAGTGACCGGTAAATCCCGTGATGATTTACAAGCCGTTATTCAACTGGTGAAAAATGCAGAGTTAGGGCAACCCTTCCAATTTAATAATTTTAGAGATTAATTTTACATGCAAAGTGCGGTTAGAAATTTAACTGTTTTCAATATTATGTGGCCGTAAGAGAGAATATGGATACCATAAGAAGATACATCTCTAAATTAAATTCCGTTACGCTCACTGAACTTGAAACCTTAAATTTAAAGGAATAACGATAGCAATCAATCCGATTATAGCTCAGCCCCAAAAAGTTAGACTCATTTAATTCAAGGACTGAGTTCTGTATTCCACGGGGCTTAGTCCTTTTAGTTTTGCTTGAATCCGGTCATGATTATAGTCATGAATCGCTTGTTCAAGTTGCTCAAACGTTTCAAATCGCTTGCCGTAATAACATTCCATTTTTAATCAGGCAAAAAAAGCTCTTTATCGCACTATTATCAAGGCATTTCTCGACATACTTTATTAAATACTATCCTCAAGTATT
>NZ_MLHJ01000103.1 GCF_001998965.1 Rodentibacter rarus | reverse complement strand
CAGTGCCAGTGCCAGTGCCTGTACCTGTGTCAGAGATCGGCGGTTGAGTAATTTCATTTTGTGAAGTGGCTAATACCCAGTTATTTCCTTCCGGGGATAAGAAATATTGATACGCCCCCAAATCCACCCGCTGATTTGGATTGGCTAAACGGAATTTTGCATTGCCGCCATGGGTTTCAACCAGCGTTAATTTTTTGTCTGCAACCTCTCGACCGTGATCGATAACGTTGAGTTTGTGTTCGCCGCTCGCCGTGCCTTCTACGATAATTTTATCGCCTTTGTTTTCCGAAATATTGGTATTAAGGTTAAATGTACCGGAACCGGTAAGATTGCCTTTGATGGTTAATGTTTTGTATTCTGAGTTTGGTTCGAATGTTACGACTGAATTATTAACGATTAAGTGATTTAACAGGCTTGATTGATTAAAACGCCATTGACTCTCCCTTAAAGAAAGATTAGTTTCAACCTTAGCAGGTTTCTCAGGGTTTTCGATAATCGCACCTGTGAATGTTGAGTTTTGTGAACCCGTTATATTGAGTTGATATACTTCTGCTTTTGCTATATCAATAACTTCATTGTCACCCTCCTCCTCGTCTCCATATTCATTAAGCAGTTTTTTGTCATTAATAGAAACCAAGGCTTGAGTTGCATTGAGGGTGCTATTTTGCAAGTTCAGATTAGTCGTGTAGCGATCAAGTGGAAATATAAGCACGCCATAACCGGTCTTAATATTTGAATGATTAAAGTTAACAATAGATGAAGTGGAATCTGAGTTTGTCATTAATCCACTTTTATCATTAAGTGATACATTTAAATGGTCTGCATTAATATTGGCAGTTTCACTATCATCATTTCCTATATCAAAAGCAAATTGTTTATCTCTATTACCGGAAATATTGACATTGTTTATAGTTAAAGTATCTCTACCAAATAAAGCATAAGCAATGTTATTTTCACCATTCATTATTATGCGGTGATTTGATGAGGTTATATTTGAGCTTTCTTGTGATTCGATTGCTACATTTGCACCATTATTATTGATTTCAATATCGGCTTCGGTATCAACTCTACTATTGCGAGTCGAAATAGCTGAATTTCCATCATCATCGCCGTAAGCATCTGTCGTATTATGAAGTTGAGCATAATTTTGCTCTAGTATTAATTTGACACCCTTTTCAAGGGTTGCAGTTGCTCTCCATAAGTCAATTAGGTTACTTGAAGGATAATCTTCTTTAAGTGTGGCATTAACACCAGATTTAAAGGTGATTATATTGTCTCTGTTTGATAAATCCCGAATACGAAATAAGGCATCGGCAGAAGCAATGGACTCTCCATCAGTTATAATTGTTCCTACATCGGTTTTAGCGATATTTTGATAATTTCCGGGTAACACTTCCACATTGATGGTATCGTTAAATGAAGTACTTTGGTTATTGATCATCCAAGTATTATCTCGCCCACCGTGAAAATCATATTTACATCCTGTTAAAGTAGAGCAAGTGAGATCTGTTGCCCACGCCTGATTGAATAACCCGAGTGCGATAGTTACCAAACTCAGTTTAAAAGTGCGGTCATATTTCTTATTGTTTTTCATTTTGGGTTCTCCTCTAAATGTAAAAAAGCCGATTTAATACTAAATCGGCTTAAATTTTAGCGGTTTAATTATTAACCCGCAACTGCAATACGTTTCATATCTGTCATATAACCACGCAATTCTTGACCGATTAATTCCACCGGGTGGTTGCGGATGGCATCGTTGACATCACGCAAGGTGATGTTGTCGATTTCAACGGTTGGCGTTGGTTCGCCTAAGTCACCTTTTTGCAACGTTGGGATTATTTCTTTAGCGAGAATTGGGGTGGCGACGTTAGAGAATAAGTAGTTACCGTATTCTGCTGTGTCAGAAATCACCACGTTCATTTCATATAAACGTTTACGCGCAATGGTGTTGGCAATTAATGGTAATTCGTGAAGCGATTCATAGTAAGCGGACTCTTCATAAATGCCACTTTCCACCATCGCATCAAAGGCAAGTTCCACACCGGCTTTTACCATAGCAATCATTAACACGCCGTTATCAAAATATTCTTGCTCACTGATTTTGCCATCATATTTCGGGGCATTTTCAAAAGCGGTTTTGGCGGTAGCCTCACGCCAAGCGAAGAGATCTTTGTCGCCATTTGCCCAGTCTGCCATCATGGTTTCAGAGAAGTGACCGCTGATGATGTCATCCATATGTTTGTAGTATAAGAAACCAAGTTTTTCTTTAATTTGCTCGGAAAGCTCAAAGGCGCGCAATTTCGCACTGTTGGATAAGCGATCCATCATTAAGGTGATACCGCCTTGTTTTAAGGCTTCAGTGATGGTTTCCCAACCGTATTGGATTAATTTTCCGGCATAGGCAGGGTCTTTACCGTCTGCGACTAATTTGTCATAGCACACGATAGAGCCGGCTTGTAACATACCGCAAAGAATGGTTTGCTCACCCATTAAGTCGGATTTTACTTCTGCCACGAAAGAAGACTCTAATACGCCTGCACGATGACCACCGGTTGCCGCAGCCCAAGCTTTCGCAATGGCTAAACCTTCGCCTTTCGGGTCATTTTCAGGGTGAACGGCGATTAAAGTCGGCACGCCAAAACCACGTTTGTATTCTTCACGCACTTCTGTACCCGGGCATTTTGGCGCCACCATCACGACCGTTAAATCCGGGCGAATTTGCTCACCTTGTTCCACGATGTTGAAACCGTGAGAATAACCAAAGGCTGCTCCTTGTTTCATAAGTGGCATCACATCCGCTACGACTTTTGAGTGTTGTTTATCCGGCGTGAGGTTCACGACTAAATCGGCTGTTGGGATTAATTCTTCGTAAGTGCCGACTTTGAAACCATTTTCGGTGGCACGTTGGAATGAGGCACGTTTTTCTGCAATGGCCTCAGGGCGTAAGGCATAGCTCACGTCTAAACCGGAATCACGCATATTTAAACCTTGGTTTAAACCTTGTGCACCACAGCCCACGATAACGATTTTTTTCCCTTTTAAGAAGTTTGCTTCATCGGCAAATTCTTCACGATCCATAAAACGACAACGACCTAATTGGTCTAATTTTTGACGTAAATTCAATGTGTTGAAATAGTTAGCCATATGTTTTCCTTGATTTTATCAGGGTGAATGATTGTATGATGTTGTGTTTGCATAGTTTTTAATATGAGTAGGATTATAAGGTTTTTTGTGATTGCGTAAAGTGATATTATGGGAATGATTTGTTTCATTTTTTGCAATTATTGATTTGGTATCGGGTTTCGCTGATGACGATCTACTTTCTTTATTTATTTGAAATCGCCTTTCGCTCGATGAGCGACCTACTTTTTCTTTGCTCGTGCAAAGTAAAAGTAGGCAAAAAGAAAGCACGCCCTGCTTTTCCTTGTTTCCTTTGTTCCACTGAATTTGCTTAACGGAAATTTTCTGAACTCGCTACGCTCAAACAGACGAAAATTTCCTACAAATTCAATTCCACAAAGGCGGAAAAGAAGGGAATTTATTTCTTTCTACAAATAAAGTGCGGTTAAAAATTTTAATATTTTTAAAACCATGCGCTCTTTTAAATAATGCTCCGATAAAGGAACCCCATATAAATCGCCTTTGCGACTTGGCATTTTTAGCTAAATTTGTACTGTTTGAGCGAAGCGAGTTGACAAATTTAGCGTGAAGAAAATGACAATAAAGCAAAGATCAGCGATTTAACTGGGGTGTGTTTTCTTTGCCTACTTTCTTTTACACAAGTAAAAGAAAGTAGGTCGCTCATCGAGCGAAAGGCGATTTCAAATAAATAAAGAAAGTAGGTCGCTGTCAGGCGAAATCTGACTTTGATAAAACCGGAATGATTATGGACTTTACCGATCTCAACTTATTCATAAAACTAGCGGAAACCAAAAACTTCGCCAAAACCGCCACTCAAAACCATATGTCCCCTTCCACCCTTTCACGCCAAATTCAGCGGATGGAAGAAGAGTTGGGGAAAAGGCTTTTTATTCGTGATAACCGTCAAGTAAATCTCACCGAATATGGGGAGAAATTTCTACGGTTTGCCAAGGTGGAGTGGCAAAACTGGCAACAGTTCAAACAACAAATCAATGATGAAACAGATGAATTGAGCGGTGAATTAAGACTTTTTTGTTCTGTTACCGCCTCTTATAGCCATTTGCCACAGATATTAAAACAATTTCGCCAACGTTATCCAAAAGTGGAAATTCAGCTTACCACCGGCGATCCGGCGCTCGCTTTGGAATTGGTGCAAAGTCAGCAAGTGGATCTTGCGCTTGCAGGGAAACCTAATAATTTACCGGCGAGCGTGGCATTTCATAAAATTGACGATATTCATCTTTCACTGATTGCGCCACGGATTGCTTGTTTGGCAACACAATTGTTGCAAGAGAAACCGATTAATTGGCAGCAGATGCCTTTTATTTTTCCGGTGGAAGGCCATGCAAGGCAGCGGATTGAACAATGGTTGCGTGAAAAGCACATTAAACATCCAAAAATTTATGCCACGGTAGCAGGGCACGAGGGGATTGTCCCTATGGTGGGGTTAGGCTTCGGTTTGGCGATGTTGCCTGATGCGGTGATTGACAACAGCCCGATGCGCGATCAAATTTCCCGATTAAATTTAGAGCGACCCGTTGCCCCTTTTGAATTGGGGATTTGTACCCAAAAAAGGCATTTAGCCCAACCCTTAATTCGTGCGTTTTGGGCAATGTTGGAATAGAATGGGCTGGACTATTTCGACTAAGGATTTCCTATGCTAAAAGGTATTCTCGTTTCGCTCTTCGCCTCTTTTTTATTTGGCTATATGTATTATTTTTCCACCTTGCTTAAACCCTTAAGCGGTACGGATATTTTCGGCTATCGAATGATTTTCACTTTTCCCTTTGTACTGTTAGCCGTTTTGATGTTCAAACAAAAAAATGCCTTGCTCGAACGTTTAAAACACCTCCAAAAACGACCGCACTTTGCTCTTTCTTATGTTTTCTGTGGGGCACTAATGGGCTTTCAAATGTGGTTATTTTTATGGGCACCCAATAATGGGAGCTCGCTGAGTGTTTCCTTTGGGTATCTGTTACTGCCTATTGTGATGGTAGCAGCAGGTCGATTAATTTTTAAGGAACGGATTTCTACTTTTAAATTCATTGCTGTATTGATTGCCGCACTAGGTGTCATTTCAAATATCGTCATTAAAGGCGGATTATCTTGGGAAGCCATTGTCATTTGTGTGGGCTATACCTCCTATTTTTCTATTCGAAAAGCGTTGAAAAATACGGATCTTGCCTCTTTTTGTCTTGAAATGTTCAGTTTGCTCCCGATTAGTATTTATTTTGCCTTACAAACAGATTTTGCCGTGGTGGAACAAAGTAATCCGAATATTTGGGCGTTATTACTGTTGCTTGGGTTGATTAGTGGTACGGCATTAATTGCTTATGTGATCGCCAGTAATCTGTTGCCAATGAATTTACTCGGGCTATTGGGCTATGTGGAAACCATTATGATGGTGTTTGTTTCCTTTTTTATTGGCGAAAAAATTGATGGGGAAAGTTACCCGCTTTTTATTTGTTTAATATTGGCAATGTGCCTTGTGATGATAGACGGTGTGTATAAACAGCACGCAAAAGGAACCTTATAATGTCGTTTAAAGAAATTACTCCCCAACAAGCTTGGGAAATGGTGCAACAGGGGGCAGTCCTTGCCGATGTGCGTGATGCACAGCGTTATACCTATTCACACCCCAAAGGGGCTTTTCATTTAACTAATCAAAGTTTTTTACAGTTTGAAGAATTGGTGGATTTCGACACTCCCATTATTATCAGCTGTTATCATGGCATCAGCAGCCGCAATGTCGCCACATTTTTAACAGAACAAGGTTATGAAAATATTTATAGCATCATCGGTGGGTTTGATGGGTGGATAAGGGCGAAATTGCCGATTGAAACAAGGGCTTAAAAATAAGCGAGAAAAAATTTATTGTTTTTTATTTTTATATTTTAACTTTTCACGTAATATCTTGATTTATTTATTTATTTATTTATTTATTTATTTATTTATTTATTTATTTATTTATTTATTTATTGGGGCTGTACTAGAT
>NZ_MLHJ01000102.1 GCF_001998965.1 Rodentibacter rarus | reverse complement strand
TGCTACATAATACCGGATTTTGACCGCACTTTTTTTACAGTCAACTATCCCGAGAGATAAACGAGTATGTATAACTTATTCCGTCAATGTATTTTTCAAATGGATGCGGAAACCGCCCATAATTTCACCCTCCAATGTTTAAAATTTGCCGGCCATCCGCTGTTGCAGACGCTGCTTAAATCCGTTATTGGTACGCCAAAAGGTTTGGCGAAAACCGTGATGGGCGTGCGTTTTCCAAACCCCATAGGTTTGGCGGCGGGGGCGGATAAAAATGGCGATGCCATTGATGGTTTTGGGGCGTTGGGATTTGGTTTTGTGGAAGTGGGCACGGTGACCCCTCTTGCCCAAGATGGCAATGCGAAGCCTCGCCAATTTCGTTTGATTGAAGCAGAAGGCATTATTAATCGCAATGGGTTTAATAATAACGGCATTGATTATTTGATCGAAAATGTGAAAAAAGCACGCTATCGTGGGGTGATTGGTATCAATATCGGTAAAAATAAACAAACTCCATTAGAACACGGCAAAGACGATTATATTTTCTGTTTGAACAAAGCTTACAACTATGCCGGTTATATTACGGTGAATATTTCATCACCAAATACGCCGGATTTGCGTCAGTTGCAATACGGCGATTATTTTGATGATTTGTTGCAAAGCATCAAGTTGCGTCAAGCCATTTTGGCGGATCAATATAATAAATATGTGCCGATTGCGGTGAAAATTGCGCCGGATTTATCGGAAGCGGAATTGGTGCAAATTGCTGATACGTTGGTTCGTCATAAAATGGATGGGGTGATTGCTACCAATACGACGATTTCCCGTGATAATGTGACCGGGTTGAAAAATGCCGAAGAGCAGGGCGGATTAAGCGGTAAACCGTTGCAACAGAAAAGCACAGCGATCATTAAACGATTAAATGAAGAATTGAAAGGGCAAATCCCGATTATTGGCAGCGGTGGCATTGACGGCGTGCAAAATGCCCAAGAGAAAATAGCCGCCGGCGCTCAATTATTGCAAGTGTATTCCGGGTTGATTTATCACGGGCCGAAATTAGTGAAAGAATTAGTAAAAACCATTAAATAATGACAAAAATATACGATTTACATTGCCATAGCACCGCATCAGATGGCGTGTTAAGCCCCACTGAAGTCGTGCAACGCGCCGCAGAGCAAGGCGTAAATGTGTTGGCATTATGCGATCATGATACGGTTTGCGGCATTGATGAGGCACGTTTAGCGGCAAAAGAGATGGGGATTGAATTGGTTACCGGCGTAGAAATTTCTACCACTTGGGAAGGGCGGGGAATTCATATTGTAGGGCTGAATTTTGATAAAACTCACCCGAAAATGACCGCACTTTTGGCACAGCAAAAAGCCCTGCGTGAGAAAAGAGCGTTAGAAATTGGGGAGAAATTAGAAAAAGCCGGTATCCCCAATGCTTATGAGGGCGCAAAGACCTTGGCGAATGGGGAAGTGACAAGGGCTCATTATGCCCGATATTTAGTCCAACTAGGCAAAGTGTCGAATGACGGACAGGCTTTCAAACGCTATTTAGGGCAAGGGAAATCTGCTTTCGTTAAAGCGGAATGGGTGGATATTTCCACTGCCATTGAGACCATTCAGGCGGCAGGCGGAATGGCGGTCATTGCGCACCCTTTGCGTTACAAGCTAACGGGAAAATGGATACGCAGATTAATCACTGATTTCAAAACTTGGGGCGGCGAGGCCATGGAAATTTCCGGCTACGGACAAACCAAAGACCAACGCCAAATGCTCGCCCGCTGGGCAAATGAGTTTGGTTTATTCGGCTCGGTAGGATCGGATTTCCATTTTCCTTGTGGTTGGGTGGAATTAGGCAAAAATCTCGATCTTCCTGAAGGCGTAGAGCCGATTTGGGAAAGGTTTTAGCGTAGGGACACACTGCGTGTGTCCGTTACAAAATCAAATTATTTCAAGATGTTATAAGCGGACACACGCAGTGTGTCCCTACTTGTTGGAATACCTGTTTGTTTACAGTAATCGGATAATACCGAAAAACAAGATAAAAAATGACCGCTCTTTTTCCCAAAATGCCCGGCATCATTTAGGGGTTAGGGGGAGATGACAGATCCCCCCCCTTTTGTAAAGAGGGGCAGGGGGAGATTTTACAAATGCCCCGCATCATTCACTTTTTCAATGCTAAATCCTTTTTCGCTGTCATAATGCACAACGCTAATGGCAGTGTTGAGTAGGGAAACGGATTTGCCTTCTTCTCGATGATTTTGCCAAGTCGCACCGCCAAGCAGAGCGAGAAGTAAGCGTAATGTATGACCGTGGGAAACGATGAGAATATTGCCCTTGTCATGAATTTTTATGATATCCTGCAAGGTCGACATAGCACGCTCGGCGAGTTGTTCAAAGGTTTCACCACCGTTTGTTTCGGCTTTGTAATTTGCCGGATCGCTTAACATTTGTTTAAATTCAGCCTGTTCACGCAAGGTTTCAACCCATTGACCTTCCCACTTTCCAAAAAATTGTTCGTTTAGTCCTTTATGTTGGAAAAGCGGAATATTGCGTTCGCCAATAATGTATTCTGCCGTATCAATGGTGCGTTTTAAAATGCTGGAATAAGCTGCGACAAAGGGGATAGACTGTAATGCTTTTCCTGCTTTTTGTGCGCCTAAAATGCCTTGTTCCGTGAGGGGCGAGTCGCCATGCCCTTGCATTAACCCCTGTTCATTCCAAAGGGTTCTGCCATGGCGGATAAAATAAAAAGTCAGTTGTTTTTTCATTTTTTATAAACCGAGTAAAAAAATAAGGAAGCCGAAACTTCCTTATTAACCATCATTAACGGGAATAATAGCCCGCCATTGAACTATATACGGCGTTTTCTGCCTGAATTAAGCTATATTTTGCTTGTAAAATAGCAAGTTGTGAGGTTTTTTCGGTATTTGCCGCATTTAACCACTCACGCAATTCGGACACCCCAGCGTTGTAGCGATTACGATAATATTGGGTGATGCGTTTATTGTAGTTAAAGGTTTTTTGCTGGTTGGCAAAGGCACTTTGTGCTTGAGTGAAAGCAAAATAGTTGGTGTCCACATCATTGAGTGCGGTGGTGATGCTTTGCTCATAATTTAAACGTGCCGTTTCATAATCCGCTTCAGAAATTTTCACATTCCATTTCACCGTGTTCCAGTTGAGGAAAGGTAAACTAATTCCCAACGTGCCGGCTGCAACAGGGCTATGAAGCGCATTGCCCACTTTATTGCCGGTTGAGCTTAAACTACCACCCAAAGTGATTTCCGGGAACCAACTTTTTTGTGTCGTTTTGGCGTTTTTAAAGGCACTGCTTAAACGGTATTGGTTACCTTTCACATCAGGACGATTAGCGATCACGGAAACCGGTACATTCAAATTCACCCCCACATTTTTCACATTAAGAATATGTGGGAAAGTGATGTTTAATGCTTCTTCCGGTTTTAAGTTCAGTAAATTACGCAGTGTTTGCTCTGCCGTTTTACGTTGGGTTTGGTAATTGATCAAATTATTACGCGCTGTTAAAACCGATTGTTGGGCTTGATCCACACTTGCCGCATCGGCAACACCTTGGCTTAGGCGACGTTGCATAATATTGCTGATGTCATTGTAATATTTGATGCTTTCTTCCGTGGTGGTAATGGCATCGTTTAAATAAGCTATTTGATAATAGGTGGTCACCACGGAGTTGATTAAAGACAATTTTGTTGCTTCTAAATCTTGTGCTGTGGCTTTGTGTGTCCATTCTGCCGCATCGGCTGAATCAGCTAAACGACGCCATAAGTCAAGAGTATAAGCAACGTTTAATGAGCCGGTGTGTGAAACGGTTGAAGTAGATGTTGAGGAAGCTGTCATCCCTGCACTCGTATCAATACGGCGTTTTGCATCTGATGAGGTTGAACCGCTAAAACTCGGTACTAAATTTGCGCCGACTAAGTTTGCATTATAAAGCGCACGATTAACGGCAACGGCAGCTTTGGCGAGATCTTTGTTATTTAATAACGCTTGCTCGACCACGCGATTAAGCTGTGTATCATTATAAAGTGCCCACCAATTTTCTTTTACGTTGAATTGCTTGGTGATTTCTTCATATTTTTGATAGTCCTCAAGGCTCGCTTGGTAAGAATCGCCAATATTGGCACAGCCGGCAAGAGTAGTTGCCATGACAAGGGCAAGGGTCAGTTTTTTCATTTTTAACATTGTTTTTTCCTTCATTCAAACATCATCGTATCTGGTGTCAGTGCACAAAATGTAGGGACACACTGCGTGTGTCCGTTTATAACATATTGAAATAATTTGAATTTATAACGGATACACGCAGTGTGTCCCTACGAATAATCCTCAATGAGTTTGTACAACGGTGATACCATTTCGACATTATTAAAAGTGCGGGTGATTTTAACCGCATTTTAGGGTTTTACAAAATCTATTTCTATTCTCGGGCAAGGGCGGTAATCGGGTTCAATTGTGCCGCCCGTTTTGCAGGCATATAGCCAAATACCACGCCAATGAGTGTTGAAAATAACACCGCAGTGATAATCGAGGCGGTGGAAAATGCCATGGTGAAATCCGTCATAAATAGGTTAAATAGCAATCCGATTAAACCGGAAAGCAAAATACCGGTGATACCACCGATTAAACAAATCAACACCGCTTCAATCAAAAATTGTTGCAAAATATTGGTTTGACGAGCACCAATTGCCATTCGCACGCCAATTTCTTTGGTACGTTCTGTGACGGAAACCAGCATAATATTCATCACCCCAATGCCACCGACAATCAGCGAAATAAAGGCAATGGAGGAAATCAATAGTTTCATTGTGCCAGTGGTGCTTTCAATGGTTTGTTTGATGGTGTCACTATTCATCACGAAAAAATCTTTTTTGCCGTGGCGTAGGCTGAGTAATTCAGTGATGCCTTTTTCCGCCACGGTGGAATTCACATCATCGGCAATTTTCACGGTGATGGAGCTGATTTTTTTGCTACCGGAAATACGGTTCATCACCGTGGTGTAAGGCGCATAAACATTCAAAGAACTGCTTGCACCGCCCATTTGTCGGTCCGATACTACACCAATAATCCGCAGTGGGCGTTTATTAAACATCACCACTTTGCCTAAAGCGGATTCATTTGGAAAAATGGCTTTTTTCGCACTTTCATCAATTAACGCCACTTGATTATTTTCCAATACATCCTGTGCAGAGAAGAAATTACCTTGTTTGAGGCTAAGCCCTTCTACATCAAAATATTGCTCGCCGACCCCTTTTAGGCTGGTGGAAGAGAAGGTTTGATTGCCATACACCAATGTACCACTGGAGGAACTATTTGGTGTCACGCTTTGCACATAGCTCTGTTGATTTAACGCATTGGCATCATTGACGGTGAGATTTTGCATTTGCTCGGCACGGCGATCGCCAAAGCCTGTGCCATTGAAAATCGTCATAGTGCTGGTGCCGATACCTTTGATATTTTCAAGGATTTTTTGCTGTGAACCATTGCCGAGTGCCACCACGGAAACCACCGATGTGATCCCGATAATGATCCCAAGCATAGTGAGTAACGAACGCATTTTATGGGCGACAATGGCACTGACAGACATTCGAAACGCCTCAATAAGCTGATCTTTGCTAAAGCCAAAGTGCGGTTTCATTTTGACTTGATTTTCAACCGCACTTTTTACCCTTTCTTTTTGACTATCCGCAATGATTTCGCCGTCTTTAATTTCAATAACACGGTTTGCACTGGCGGCAATGTCACGGTCGTGGGTTACCATAATGATGGTATGCCCCTCATAGTGGAGTTGACGCAGGATTTCCATCACATTTTGCCCACTGTGGGAATCCAATGCGCCGGTGGGTTCGTCTGCTAAAATTATTTCACCGCCGTTCATTAAAGCTCGAGCAATACTCACACGCTGTTGCTGCCCTCCGGAAAGCTGATTGGGCTTATTTTGCCATTTATCACCTAAGCCTAATTTTTCGAGCAATTGTTTTGCCCGTTCAAAACGTTGGGCTTGAGGCTGACCTGCATAAATAGCAGGTAATGCCACATTTTCTGCCGCAGTGAGACTGGAAAGTAAATTATAACGTTGGAAAATAAACCCGAATTTTTGGCTTCGTAAATCAGAAAGTTGATCCGCTGAAAGTTGATGGGTTTCTTTACCGTCAATTTTGTAAGAGCCATTGGTTGCCGTATCCAAACAACCGATAATATTCATCAGTGTGGATTTTCCCGAACCGGACTGCCCAATAATCGCCACAAAATCGCCTTTCTCAATAGTGAGAGAAATATTTTTGAGAATATGAACCCGATTTTCGCCTTCGCCAAAGTAGCGGTTGAGTTGATTAATTTCAATAATATTCATCAAATTTTACCGCACTTTAAAACATTCTCGGCCCACGGCCACTATTACCAACCTGTTCGCCAACGGCAACCTGCGAGACGATCACTTTTTCACCTTCGGCTAAACCGGATTTAATTTCCGTTTGAAAATCGTTTTGTACGCCAATTTCCACTTCACGCATTTCAGGTTGATGGTTTTCATTCAAAATATTGACGAAGGTTTTTCCCTCTCTTTTTTGAATTGCCATATTGGAAACCAACAAGACATTTTGGGCATCGGCAATTTTGATATTGTTTTCCGTTGTCATTCCAATTCGCAAGGTGCGGTCAGGATTATCCACAATTAAATTGGCGTAATAATAGACCGCCGTTGTGCTACTTGAGGTGCTTGAACTGCTTGATGAGCTGGAGGTATTGTCA
This sequence comes from Rodentibacter rarus, assembly GCF_001998965.1. Classification (GTDB taxonomy): domain Bacteria; phylum Pseudomonadota; class Gammaproteobacteria; order Enterobacterales; family Pasteurellaceae; genus Rodentibacter; species Rodentibacter rarus. The sequence continues at coordinate 16,562 of NZ_MLHJ01000102.1, read as the reverse complement.
CTTTTTGTGGTGGTTGCCGGATCAACGGAGGAAATCACCGCTTTATAGTGGGTGTTAGGAGCGGACAAAATGGTAAAACTCACGGCTTGTCCGGCTTTCACTTTGGTGATATCGCCTTCTGAAATTTCCGGTTTCACTCGCATTTTAGTTAAATCCGCTACTGTTACGATAGTTGGAGTAGTTTGTGCGGAGTTGACGGTTTGCCCTTCGGAAATGGGGGTAGAGATGATGGTGCCATCAATAGGCGAAGTAATTTGTGTGTAGCCCACATTGGTTTCTGCTGTGTTTACTTCAATTTCCGCTTGTTTAATGGATTCTTTTAAAGCATCGACTTCGGATTTTGCTGCATCAAAGGTGTTTTTGGCATTGTTTAGTTCATCCAGCGAAGTGGCTTTTTGCCCATATAATTTTGAATAACGGGAATAGGCGGATTGTGCCACTGTCAGAGCGGTTTCTTTGGCTTTTAATTGCGCCTGATAGCTGGCAAGAGCCGCTTTTTTAGTGTTGAGATTGTTAATTTGCGTGGTGGAGTCGATATCGGCAATTAAATCGCCTTTTTTCACCTCTTGCCCGAGAGTAACGTAAAGTTTGGTGATTTTACCGGAAACCTGTGCCCCGACATCCACTTCATTAATACTACTAATCGAACCGGAGGCCACCACGGTTTTTTCAATATTGCCACGGGTAACGTTTTCGGTGAGATAAGTGGATTGCTGATGGCTATTGCCGGCTAAAAAAGCGTAGGCAATGCCGCCTATAATTAAAAGTCCGAGTATAACGAAAATTTTTTTCATTGAGATTTTATTCCAATAATCAAATTTTAATTAATGAACGTTTGTTCAGTTTGTGTATTTTAATGATAAATCAGGTGCTTTGCACGAGAAATTTGGGTATAAGACAAGCTATCTTTTAATAGGTTTAGCTTGATAATGAATTTTTACATAGCAAAATTAGCTAAAAATTAGGAAAGAAAACGACTATTCTGACAGCTCGCTTTTTAGTGGCAAAACGTATAAAATAGCAGGATTATTTTTCTATTGATTGAGAAGATTATGAGCAATACAGAACATGGTTTAGACAATGCGGAAAATACACGTCCGCACAATTTTATTACCCAAATTATTGATGAAGATTTAGCAAGCGGTAAACACAAAGAAGTTTACACTCGTTTTCCACCAGAGCCTAACGGCTATTTGCATATCGGCCACGCGAAATCCATTTGCTTGAATTTTGGCATTGCAAAAGATTATAACGGTTTATGTAATTTACGTTTTGATGATACCAACCCTTTAAAAGAAGACGTGGAATATGTGGATTCCATTAAAGAAGATGTGGAATGGTTAGGCTTCAAATGGGCAGGTAAGGTGCATTATGCCTCGGATTATTTTGATACGCTCTATGATTATGCTATTGAATTAATCAAAAAAGGCTTGGCTTATGTGGACGAGCTTTCTCCAGAAGAAATGCGTGAATATCGTGGCACGCTAACAGAGCCGGGTAAAAACAGCCCTTACCGTGATCGCACTGTTGAGGAAAACTTAGCCTTATTTGAAAAAATGAAAAACGGTGAGTTTGCGGAGGGAAAAGCCAGTTTACGGGCGAAAATTGATATGGCTTCGCCTTTTATGGTAATGCGTGATCCCGTGCTTTATCGGATTAAATTCGCCAAACACCATCAAACCGCTGATAAATGGTGCATTTACCCAATGTACGATTTCACCCATTGTATTTCCGATGCTCTTGAACGCATTACCCATTCATTATGCACATTAGAGTTCCAAGATAACCGCCGTTTGTATGATTGGGTATTGGATAATATTTCTATTGAACGTCCATTACCGCATCAATATGAATTTTCACGGTTAAATCTAGAAGGGACGCTTACTTCTAAACGTAAATTATTGAAATTGGTGGAAGATGGTATTGTGGACGGTTGGAACGATCCCCGTATGCCGACCATTTCAGGTTTACGCCGTAGAGGTTATACACCGGCATCTATCCGTGAGTTTTGTCGCCGTATTGGGGTTACCAAACAAGATAATGTGGTGGAATACAGTGCATTAGAAGCCTGTATTCGTGATGATCTCAACCAAAATGCGTGTCGTGCCATGGCGGTGATTGATCCGGTGAAAGTGGTTATCGAAAATTTTGAAGGCGAAGAAATCTTGACTGCACCCAATCACCCTAATCGACCGGAAATGGGCGAGCGTCAACTGCCTTTCACTAAAGAAATCTATATTGATCGTGCGGATTTCCGTGAAGAAGCCAACAAGCAATATAAACGCCTTGTGTTAGGTAAAGAGGTACGTTTACGCAACGCTTATGTGATTAAAGCAGAGAGGGTGGAAAAGGATGCGAATGGTGAAATCACCACTATCTTTTGTACCTATGATCCGGACACATTAGGCAAAAATCCGGCAGATGGTCGCAAAGTAAAAGGGGTGATCCATTGGGTTTCGGCGGTGCATAACCATCCGGCAGAATTCCGTCTTTATGACAAACTCTTTACGGTTTCAAACCCGGGGGCAGAAGAAGACATTTGTTCAGTGGTCAATCCAAATTCCCTTGTGGTGAAACACGGACTTGTCGAACAAAGCCTTGGCAATGCGGCAGCGGAAAAAGGCTATCAATTTGAGCGTGAAGGCTATTTCTGTGCAGACAGCAAAGACAGCCGCCCTGAACATTTAGTGTTTAACCTCACCGTTAGCCTAAAAGAAAGTTTTTAGTTTTCATTCAAGCAAGTGCGGTCAAAAACAAGGGTGATTTTGACCGCACTTTTTTTGGATAAACATTAGGATAATGTGCAGAATGAGACAATTTCTTTCCTGAATCTTACATCACATAAAACGAGGAAAAAATGAGCAAAGAACAAGAGCGTGTAGAATTGCATAAAACCATTTGGGCTATCGCAGAAGAATTGCGTGGGAGCGTAACAGGCTGGGATTTTAAGTCCTATGTGTTAGGAATGTTGTTTTATCGCTTTATTTCTGAAAATTTGGCGAGTTATATCAATCAAGGGGAATGGAAAGCGGGCAATCCTGATTTCGATTATGCCAAATTAGATAATCAAACGGCGGAATATGGTCGGGAACAAACCGTACAAGCCAAAGGCTTTTACATTTTACCGAGCGATCTTTTTGAAAATGTACAAAAAAATGCTCCGTTACATCAGGAAAATCTTAATGAAATTCTAAGCCGAGTGTTTAAAAACATTGAAAATTCTGCATTGGGTGAGGAAAGCGAAGACGATTTCAAAGGGCTATTTGCTGATATTGATGTCAATAGCAATAAATTAGGGGCAACAGTACTAAAACGTAATGAACGGCTGACCAAAATTCTCAATGCGGTTGCTTCTCTTAAATTGGGCGATTACCAAGAGAACAACAACGATTTATTTGGTGATGCCTATGAATACTTAATCGCAATGTATGCCAGCAATGCAGGAAAATCAGGCGGTGAATTTTTTACCCCACAAGAAGTATCGGAATTATTGGCAAAAATTGTAATTGGCGATAAAGAGAGCATCAATAAAGTCTATGATCCCGCCTGTGGAAGCGGGTCATTATTGCTAAAATTTGCTAAAGTGCTGGGTAAAGACAAGGTTCGACAAGGATTTTTCGGGCAGGAAATTAACATCACGACCTACAATCTTGCCCGTATCAATATGTTTTTGCATGATATTAACTACGAAAAATTTGATATTGCCCTCGGCGATACCCTGACCGAACCGCACCATTGGGACGATGAACCTTTTGATGCGATTGTTTCCAATCCACCATACTCTATCAAATGGGACGGCGACAGCAATCCGTTACTTATTAACGATCCCCGTTTTTCCCCAGCAGGCATACTTGCGCCGAAAAGTAAGGCAGATTTAGCCTTTACGATGCATATGCTTCACTGGCTTGCCACCGATGGTACGGCAGCGATTGTTGAGTTTCCGGGCGTGTTATATCGTGGCGGTGCAGAGCAAAAAATTCGCCAATATCTGATTGATAATAACTATGTCGATACCGTCATTCAGTTGCCTCAAAACTTATTTTTCGGCGTAACGATTGCTACCTGCATTATCGTGCTTAAAAAGAGTAAAACCGATAATGCGGTCTTATTTATTGATGCCAGCAATCAATTTGTCAAAGGCGGCAATAAAAATAAACTTTCTGCGGAAAACATAGCCACCATTTACCACGCAGTGAAACAACGCGAAAATCAACCGCACTTTGCCGAGCTGGTGGAAAATAGCAAAATTGGCGAGAACGATTACAATCTCTCCGTTTCAAGTTATGTTGAGCAAGAAGATACCAGTGAAAAAGTGGATATTGCTGAACTTAACGATCGTATTGCCGAGATTATGAAACAGCAAACCGAACTTCGCACAGCGATTGATGCTATTGTGGCGGAAATTGAGGATGTATGATGAAACCGCTTAATGAACTCAATTACTTGATGTATAGAACATCGGAAGAATCGGTTTCTGTCAATGTCGTTGTGAAAGATGAAACCATTTGGCTCACGCAAAAAGCAATGGCGCAGTTGTTTGATGTTGAAATTCCCGCTATTTCTAAACACCTTACAAATATTTTTGCAGAGGGAGAGTTACAAAGTGAGGCAACGATTTCCAAAATGGAAATAGTTCAAATGGAAGGACGTCGTCAAGTCAAACGTCTGATAGATTTTTACAACCTTGATGCCATTATTTCCGTGGGTTACCGTGTTAATTCACGCAAGGCGACAACGTTTAGGATTTGGGCGACAGGCGTGCTTAAAGAGTATATGACTAAAGGTTTTGTAATGGACGATGAACGCCTTAAACAAGGGAAAACGGCTTTTGGTAAAGATTATTTTAAAGAACTCTTAGAACGAGTCCGTTCAATTCGGGCAAGTGAACGAAGAATATGGCTACAAATTACCGATATTTTTGCGGAATGTAGTTTGGATTATGATAAAGATGCCGAGATTACCCACGTATTTTACGCAATGGTTCAGAATAAATTTCACTATGCGATTACGGGTAAAACCGCCGCAGAGATTATCAACGAATCCGCTGATCGAAATAAAGAAAATATGGGGCTGACTTCGTGGAAAAATGCTCCGGAGGGAAGAATTTTAAAAAGCGATGTGACCATTGCTAAAAATTATTTGGACGAAAAGCAAATCAGACAATTAGAGCGGGCGGTAACAGGGTATTTTGACTATATTGAAGATTTAATTGAACGAGAAAATACCTTTACGATGGAAGAGTTTGCTACAAGTATTGATGCGTTTTTAGCTTTCAGGAAATACAACATTTTGGAAGGCAAAGGGCAAGTAACGAAAAAGCAAGCGGAAATTAAAGCAAAGTCAGAATACGATGAGTTTAATAAAACCCAAAAAATAATTTCTGATTTTGAAAAAAGCCTAAAGTATTCAAAAAATCATTAAAAAGAGCGGTCGGTTTCCACTGATTTTTTGCAAAATGTAGATATCATAAGACACGAAGAGAAAAGCCAATGAACGAAATTGAAAAAATGCTAGAAAGTCTTTGTCCTGATGGGGTGGAGTTTAGAGAGCTAGGAGAAGTTGCAATTAAAATATCTTCTGGGGGGACTCCCAAAACTAGTGTTAATGAGTATTACGGTGGAGATATTCCTTGGTTAAGAACTCAAGAGGTAAATTTTGGTGAGATTTGGGATACAGAAATAAAAATTACTGAAAAAGGGCTAAGAAACTCTAGTGCTAAATGGATACCTAAAAATTGTGTAATTGTTGCAATGTATGGTGCAACAGTTGGTAGAGTAGGTATAAATAAAATTCCTATGACAACTAACCAAGCTTGTGCAAATCTAGAACTAGATAAAGATATTTTAAATTATCGTTATGTATTTTATTACCTATCACATCAATATGAATATATCAAATCTCTTGGTACTGGTTCACAAACTAATATCAATGCACAAATTCTTAAGAAGGTAAAAATCCCCATTCCCCCACTCGAAATTCAAGAAAAAATTGTAAAAGTACTTGACATTTTCACTGAGCTGGAAGCTACGCTGGAAGCTACGCTGGAAGCTACGCTGGAAGCTGAACTTTCTGCTAGAAAACAACAATATGAATATTATCGAAATAAACTCTTGACCTTTGATAGTATAACTGATAGGGGGGTACGAAAGTAACCCCATCTGGCAACGCTTGGCACAACTTTGCCCGCAAGGTGTGCCAATGGTGGCGTTGGGGGAAATCGGTACTTTTATAAGAGGAAGCGGTTTACAGAAAAAAGATTTTGTGGAAAGTGGTGTCGGTTGTATTCACTATGGGCAGATTTATACTTATTACGGCACATTTACGCATACAACAAAATCTTTTGTTTCGGAAGAATTTGCTAAAAAAGCTAAAATGGCTTCATTTGGTGATTTGGTTATGGCAACGACCAGTGAAAATGTGAGTGATGTGTGTAAAGTGGTTGCGTGGTTAGGGAAAGAAAGTATTGCAATTAGTGGAGATGCTTTGATTATTAAACACAATCAAAACGCTAAATATATGGCTTATTTATTTCAAACAAAACATTTTCTTGATTTTAAGAAAATGTATGCAACAGGAACTAAAGTCATTAGGATTTCGACAGATAATCTAAAAAAATATAAATTCTATTTACCCCCACTCGAAATCCAACAAATGATAGTGGATATTTTGGATAAATTCGATAAACTGGTAAACGATTTAACAACAGGCTTACCTGCGGAAATCAATGCCCGTCGCCAGCAGTATGAGTATTACAGAGATAAATTATTAGCTTTTAGGGAGTGTAAAAATGACTTCAATGTGTAAACAATCTATTCCTGAAGAATTAGAATTTTGGGACGCTCTCAGCAATGAGGGGGATATATATAGTGATGATTTATCGTCTCGAGATTATATACGTAAAAGCCAATCAAATAATTTAAATTTTGCTATTAGTTCTTATGTACCATCAATTAAGATTAGATCTTACGATGCTTTACGTTGTTTGTTATATACAGAACATTTTGATGGTGTTGGCTCTGATTGGATATTTAGAGGACATAGAGATCATAATTGGAAGTTAGAATCTACATTAGAACGTATTGGATCTAAATCGTTAGATTTAAGAGATGTTCATTTAAATCAATTTAGGAAGGAATGTCGTAGAATTTTTAAGGATAAAACTTATTTGTCTGATATGACTGATAATGACTTTTGGGCAATAGGGCAACACTATGATCTTGCTACTCCATTATTAGATTGGACTCAATCTCCTTATGTTGCATTGTTTTTTGCTTTTGAACATCAACAACATGAGGATAATTATCGAGTAATTTATGCGTTAAATAAAACAAAGTTGATAAATCTTTTCTCTAATAATGAAGTTCAAGAGCAGCTATTCTTTGAACCTAGTAAAGATCCTTTTGGAAGGTTGGTAAATCAATCAGGATTATTTACTATTGCTCCTTATTGTACAACATTGGAGGATATGCTAATTGATAATTTAAGGAGAGTTAATATCACTAAAGCCAATGAAATAGCCAGCTATATTTGTAAAATATATATTAAAAGTTCTCCTAGTATTAGAAAGAATTGTTTACTAGATTTAAGACAAATGAATATTCACCGAGGAACGCTTTGCCCTGATTTAAGTGGGGCTGCTTTATATTGTAATCATATGATTAAAGAACAATATGGGATTGATTGCTAATAAGGTCTAAAATAAACGAGGCAAAAATGAACTATCTTGATTTGGTATTGGAAAATCCGGAAAGTACGGTGGTGGCGAAATATGAACGAGATAATGCCGTACGAGAGGAACATTACCAAAGTGAAGCCGAGCTGGAGAGAGCTTTTATTCAACAACTCACCTCACAAGCCTACGAACGTTTGTTTATCCATACCGAGCAAGATTTAATCCTCAATTTACGCCACCAGTTAGAGCGCTTGAATAGTTATATTTTCAGTGAAAGCGAGTGGAAACGCTTTTTTAATGAGGTGATTGCCAATAAAAATAGCGGTATTGCCGAGAAAAGCGAGATAATTCAACAAAATGAAATTCAGCTTTTAACCCGTGATGATGGCACAACCAAAAATATTCGTTTAGTGGATAAGGGGCATATTCATAACAACCATTTGCAAGTGTTAAATCAGTATGAAGTCAATGAAACGCCTCGCCAAAACCGCTATGATGTTACCGTGCTGATCAATGGCTTGCCGTTGGTGCATATTGAGCTAAAACGGCGTGGGGTGGATATTCGTGAAGCCTTTAACCAAATTAACCGCTATCAGTGAGAGAGTTTTTGGGCTGGAAGCGGATTATTTGAATATGTGCAATTATTTGTGATTTCAAATGGTACATTGACCAAATATTATAGTAATTCCACCCGTGATGCTCATTTAAAAGAACAACAAGGCAATCATCGCCGTAAGCAGAAAACCAGTAATAGTTTTGAATTTACCTCGTGGTGGGCAGATGCAGAAAATAAGCCGATTACCGAGTTAATGGATTTTACTAAAACCTTTTTTGCCAAACATAGTTTGCTGAAAATTTTATTTCGTTATTGTGTGTTCACATCTGACCGCTTGTTATTGGTGATGCGCCCTTATCAGATCGTTGCTACCGAGCGTATTTTAAATAAGTTACAGATTGCACAAAATTATAAACAATTTGGTTCAGTCGATGCTGGGGGCTATATTTGGCATACCACAGGCAGTGGCAAAACCTTAACGTCGTTTAAAACGGCACAGCTTGCCAGCCAGTTACCTTTTATTCATAAAGTGTTGTTTGTGGTGGATCGGAAAGATTTGGACTATCAAACAATGAAAGAGTATGACAAATTTCAAAAAGAGGCGGCAAATAGTAATACCAGCACCAAGATTTTGACGGAACAATTAAGCAATCCTAATGCCAAAATTATTATTACCACAATTCAAAAATTAGCCATTTTTATTAAACGTCATCATTCACATCAAATTTTAAATGAAAATATAGTACTGATTTTTGATGAATGTCACCGTTCACAATTTGGTGAAATGCACCAAGCCATCACCAAAGCCTTTAAAAAATATGCCCTATTTGGTTTTACGGGAACGCCGATTTTTGCTCAAAATACACAACAAAATATCCGCACCCTTTCGTCTTCATTAGCTGCAACAACCGAGCAAATGTTTGGCAAAAAATTACATACTTATACGATTGTTAATGCTATTGCCGATAAAAATGTGTTGCCGTTTCGGGTGGATTATATCCGTACCATTAAGGAAGCCGATGATATTAAGGATAAAAAAGTAAGTGATATTGATCGTGAACGGGCATTGAATGCACCAGAGCGAATTGCTAAGATTGTTACTTATATTTTGCAGCATTTTGCCCAGAAAACCCTTCGCAATAAATCGTACTTTTTTAACCGCTTGTTAAATATTGAACATCTTGCTTCAGTCAAAGATCGCCGTACTATTGAAGAAATAAGAACCAAAATGCGATTGAGTGGATTTAATTCTATTTTTGCCGTGAGTTCTATTGATGTGGCAAAAAGTTATTATCAAGAGTTTCAGCGACAGCAAGCCGCATTACCTGAAGCACAAAAACTCAAAATTGCGACTATTTTTAGTTATGGGGCAAATAATGAATTTGATGAGGATAATATTGATGATGAAAACTCAGAAAATACAGAAGGTTTAAGTATAAGCCATCGGGATTTTTTAGAAAATACCATTACGGATTACAACCAGTTATTTAATACCACTTACGACACTTCAGCGGAAAAATTTCAAAACTATTACCGTGATGTTTCCTTGAGAATGAAAAATCGAGAAATTGATTTGTTAATTGTTGTGAATATGTTTTTAACGGGCTTTGATGCAACAACGCTCAATACGCTTTGGGTAGATAAAAATTTAAAAATGCACGGTTTGTTACAAGCCTATTCTCGTACTAATCGGATTTTAAATTCGGTTAAACGCTTTGGAAATATTGTTTGCTTTCGCAATTTAGAAAAGGCGACAAATGAAAGTATTGCCTTATTCGGAGACAAAGAAGCAGGCGGATTGGTTTTAATGAAATCATTCCAAGATTATTATGAAGGCTATGAAGAAAAGGGTAAAAAACAGCGTGGTTATACAGACATTGTAGCTGAGCTTTTGGAGAAATTTCCGATTGGCGAAAGAGTTGAGAGTGAGAAAGCGAAAAAAGAATTTATTAAACTTTATGGTACATTTTTGAAATTACAAAATATTCTCTCTGTGTTTGATCAATTTAAAGGTTTGGAAATTTTAACGGAGCGAGATGTTCAAGATTATCACTCTTTGTATATTGATCTTTACGAAGAATTTCGTCAAACCAAAGAAAATGACGCTGAAAATATCAATGATGATATTGTGTTTGAAATGGAGTTGATCAAACAAGTTGAAATCAACATTGATTATATTCTTGAGCTTATCCGACAGTATCAGGCTAAGAATGGCAAAGATAAAACCTTACTGGTTACCATTGAAAAAGCGGTTGATGCGAGTGTCGAGCTACGCAATAAGAAAGTGTTGATTCAAACCTTTATTCACTCACTTACTCCAAATACAGATATTGATGAAAGTTGGCGTTCTCATATTGAGCATGCGAAACAAAAAGAATTGGGCGATATTATTCACGATGAAAATCTCAATCCTGAAGCGACACAGCAGTTTGTCAATCGAGCTTTTGAAAATGGTGTATTTAGTGAAGCAGGCACTTTGATTGACAAAGTATTACCGCCAATGTCGCGCTTCACGCCAGATAATCAGCGTAGTAAAAAACGTCAAACAGTGCTTGGCAAACTTAAAGCTTTTTTTGAACGATTTTTGGGGATTTAACACAAAATGAATGTGCTATGACATTTGAGCATACCCCTATTTTTATTAACAAATTATTATGCAATTTGAACCTAATTTCTGGCAAACTAAATCCCTTCTTGAAATGACCGATTCCGAATGGGAGGCGTTGTGTGATGGTTGTGGAAAATGCTGTTATCGCAAATATATCCAAGGGCGTGGGAAACGGCAGAAACTTTATTACACCCGTATCGCCTGTAATTTATTGAATTTAGAAACCGGAAAGTGCGGTCATTATGAAGCTCGTTTTCGCCTTGAAAAGGATTGCACAAAACTCACGAAAAAGAATTTGCCTGATTTTCATTGGTTGCCGGCGACTTGTGCTTATCGGCTGCTTTATGAAGGGAAAGCTTTACCTAAGTGGCATCCGTTGATTTCGGGTGATGAACAATCGGTGAAAAATGCCGGTATTTTCATTGCTGATGGTGTGCATGAAAATGACGTGATCGATTGGTTTGAATTTGTGATTGATGAGGAATAAAATCCCTTAAAAAATGACCGCACTTGGTTTAACACAGCCCAATATAAATGCTGATAGGCAGTAATTTTTGTGCTAGAATCTGCCACCAATTTATTAGGATGATTAACATAGGAAAAATTATGAAAGTTTTAGAAGGCGTTGTTGCTGCACCTCACGCAAAAGTGGCTGTTGTCATTGCCCGTTTTAATAGTTTTATTAATGAAAGTTTATTAGAGGGGGCAGTCGATGCGTTAAAGCGTATCGGTCAAGTGAAAGATGAAAATATCACTCTCGTGCGTGCACCGGGTGCTTATGAGCTTCCGTTGGTTGCTCGTCGTTTAGCGGAAAGCAAAAAATTTGATGCGATTGTGGCATTGGGAACAGTGATTCGTGGTGGTACGGCACATTTTGAATATGTGGCAGGTGAGGCAAGTAGCGGTTTAGGCAAAGTGGCGATGGAGGCGGAAATTCCTGTGGCATTTGGTGTGCTGACTACCGAAAATATTGAGCAAGCCATTGAACGAGCAGGCACTAAGGCGGGTAATAAAGGTGCAGAGGCTGCACTCGTTGCCCTTGAAATGCTCAATCTTCTTCAACAAATTGATGTGGCATAAGCGATGACAGAGCAAAAACAGGTGAAAAAAACATCGGCTCGTCGTCGGGCACGTGAATGTGCTGTGCAAGCCTTGTATTCTTGGGCAGTTTCCGGCAATACGGCGGAAGAAGTCGAGCTTGCCTTTATGCTGGAGCAAGATTTAAATGGCGTGGATAAACCTTATTTTCGTCAATTATTCCGCCAATCTGTGGAAAATATGGAAATCGTGGATTTTTCCATTACACCTTATATTGACCGCACTTTTGAGGAACTTGATCCTATTGAAAAAGCCATTTTGCGCTTAGCCGTATATGAGTTGCGTTTTGAGCTTGATGTGCCCTATAAAGTGGTGATTAATGAAGCCATTGAAGTCGCAAAAGTGTTCGGTTCGGACGATAGCCATAAATATATTAATGGTGTATTAGATAAAATCGCACCGGCATTAGGGCGAAAATAATTCGATAAAATAGCGTGAGTTTCCAACGTTATCACTGAAAATGAAAATAAGGATGAACTTGTGCTTTTTTTATTACGGAATAGAAAACTCACTGAAAATCAACCGCACTTTAGACTTGCATATTGGCTATCCCTACATTTCTTCTCTACTAAGGATTTTTATGCCAAAAAGTATCCCTGCTTTCCCCTCAAAATTTATGGTTAAACAAAGCGTTATCGCCTTTGCGATGCTAATGTTAGTTTCCTGTACTACAGCCCCTAACGAGCCCCCAACAAATACAGCGCATTGGGCTACGTTAATCAGTGAACAAGACAATCTGTATCGTGTGGATAACAATTTTTATCGCAGCGAACAATTAGAGCGCCAAGCCGAACCTTTGTTAGATCAATTAAATATCAAAACCATCGTCAATTTACGCTTTTTTGATCGTAATGATGATAAATCAGCATTCGGGCATAAAAATATTCATTTGATCAATACACCGCTTTTAACTTGGGCTATCACGCCTGAAGAGGTTGCTGCTATTTTATGGCAAATTCGTCAAAATCAAGAAAATGGCGCTGTGTTGGTGCATTGCTATCACGGTGCGGATCGCACCGGTTTGATTGTGGCAATGTATCGTGTGCTATACCAAAATTGGGATTTAAATGAAGCCAAACGAGAAATGCAACAAGCCCCTTACGGTTATCATTCCGTTTGGAAAAACATTGATAAATTTTTTACGGTAGAAAATGTTGAAAAAATTAAAGCACGCTTAGATCAGTTTTCACAAGCCTCAAAATAGCGGTATAAATGTAGGCGGTAACCTGGGGGGAAATACAATGGGCGAATTTGATTTAATCAAAGATTATTTTGAACAGTCGCAAACTTGCGATGATTTTGTGCAATTATCCATTGGCGATGATTGTGCCTTAGTAACGCTTCCGGAAAATAGCTGGCTTGCCATCACCACCGACACCATGGTGGAACATACCCATTTTTTGCCTAGCATTTCACCGCAAGACTTGGCGTATAAAGCGGTGGCGACCAATTTAAGTGATTTAGCCGCCATGGGCGCACAGCCTAGATGGATTTCCCTTGCCTTAACTTTACCAAAAGCAGATGAAGTTTGGCTTGCCGCATTCAGCCAAAGTTTGTTACAAACCTTAAAGAATTACAATGTCACATTAATTGGCGGTGATACGACAAAGGGCACATTATCCGTTACCATTACAGCACAAGGGCTCGTGGAAAAAGGAAAAGCCTTATGCCGCCATCAAGCGAAAGTAGGGGATTTGATTTATGTTTCCGGGAGTTTGGGCGACAGTGCTGCCGGTTTGCAACAAATTTTGTCGGGTAAAAGTGCGGTCGGTTTTGACGAAGAATTTTTACAACAACGCCATCTTCGCCCCACCCCACGCCTTGTTCTTGGAGAAACCTTAGTTGGTATTGCCAATGCCGCTATTGATCTTTCTGATGGATTAAATTCTGATCTCAGGCATATACTCAAGCGTAGTCAATGTGCTGCGGAAATTGATCTTTCCCATTTACCGTTTTCCCCCTCATTGTTAAACCGCTATGATCGTAGGCAAGCGGAGCAATTTGCTTTAAGTGGTGGAGAAGATTATGAATTGTGCTTTACTGTGCCGCCGGAAAATCAATCGATGTTTGAATCCCGTTTAAAAAATCTTGATGTGCCTTGTACCTGTATTGGGCGTATTGTATCGCCTTTTGGGGAAAAGTGCGGTCAGTTTTCCATTCGTTTTTTTCGTGACGGTCAGCCAATTGACTATTCACCAAATCTTGGTTTTGATCATTTCAAGGAATAAATATGACTGAAGATAATCCATTAAAACGCATTTCTTTAAAAAATCCCATTCATTTATTCGCTGTGGGGTTCGGTTCCGGCTTGCTTCACCCTGCGCCAGGCACTTGGGGCAGCGCCCTTGGCACCCTATTAGGCGTGATGTTACTTGCACTTTTAGGTACAAAAACCTTCTTAATTTTGACCGCACTTTGCTTTGTTTTCGGCTGTTATTTATGTCAAAAAACCGCTGAGGATATGGGGGTGCACGATCACGGATCTATTGTCTGGGATGAATTTGTCGGTGTGTTTATCGTGCTTGCCGCTATCCCGACCTTATCCTTGCCGTGGATCTTAACGGCATTTATCCTCTTTCGTTTTTTCGATATTTTAAAACCATTTCCGATCCGTTATTTTGACAAAAAATTAGAAAGCGGTTTTGGCATTATGGTGGATGATGTATTGGCAGCGATTTATGCGATTATCGTGATTTTCTTGATTCAAGCGTGGGGATAAAGTGCTAAATTTACTCATTGTGCATTTATTTGGGTTAATGACACCGGGGCCGGATTTCTTCTATGTGAGCCGAATGGCAGCAAGTAATTCTCACCGAAATACCCTTTATGGCATTATTGGCATTACCTTAGGGGTCGCATTTTGGGCTGCGGTTTCAATGCTGGGTTTGACGGTGTTATTTGCCACAATGCCGGCATTACAGGGGGTGATTATGATATTAGGCGGAAACTATTTGGCTTATCTCGGTTTTTTACTGGTGCGTAGTAAACAAAATGCCGAGTTTAAACCGCTTTCGGATGAGGAGCTAAACCAACAAAGCAATGCGAAAAAAGAAATTTTAAAAGGCTTGTTGGTGAATTTATCCAATGCGAAAGCCGTAGTCTATTTTTCCAGTGTGATGTCTTTTGTGTTGGCTAAAATGACGGAAATCTGGGAAATGGGGGCGGCATTCGGGTTAATTGTCTTAGTGACGTTTTTTTATTTTTACCTGATTTCTTTTATTTTTTCGCGTAGTATTGCGAAACAGTTTTATAGCCGATATAGCCGTTATATTGATAACACGGCCGGCATAGTATTTTTGTTCTTTGGTGGCGTGTTAATTTACAGCGGCATCACAGAGATGATTCACTAAAAGAGGACGTAACGATGACATTGAAAATTGCAATCGCCGGTGCCGGCGGAAGAATGGGGCGTCAGCTCATTCAAGCGGTTCATTCAGCAGAAGGCGTGGAATTAGGCGCAGCTTTTGAGCGCAAAGGCTCATCATTGGTGGGCACGGATGCGGGAGAACTGGCGGGTATTGGTCAGCTTGGTGTGGCGGTATCTGATGATCTCGAGGCGAAAAAAGATGCCTTTGATTTATTGATCGATTTCACCCGTCCGGAAGGCACGCTTGAGCATATGGCATTTTGTGTGGCGAATAATAAAAAAATGGTGATTGGAACCACAGGATTTGATGAAGCAGGCAAAGTCGCCATTCGATCTGCCGCTGAAAAAATTGCCATTGTATTTGCCTCTAATTTCAGTGTTGGGGTGAATTTGGTTTTCAAACTTTTGGAAAAGGCCGCCAAAGTGATGGGGGATTATTGCGATATTGAAATCATTGAAGCCCATCATCGCCATAAAGTGGATGCACCGTCAGGCACAGCGATTTCTATGGGGGAACATATTGCGAAAACTTTGGGGCGTGATTTGAAAACCCATGGTGTCTTCTCTCGTGAGGGCATCACCGGTGAGCGTAAAGCGGATGAAATCGGTTTTTCCACGATCCGAGCCTCCGATGTGGTGGGCGAGCATACTGTCTGGTTTGCAGACATTGGCGAACGGGTAGAAATTTCCCACAAAGCCTCCAGCCGAATGACCTTCGCCAATGGGGCAGTGCGGGCTGGGAAATGGTTGGAAAAACAATCCCATGGGTTGTTTGATATGACCGATGTATTGGATTTGAATAATCTATAATTCCAACTCAAGATCCGTTTCTACACGGCAACAACATAATAAAATTTCATTAGGCTGAACAAAGGCAAGGGGCGCTTCCGGATAGGACACCTTGCCTTTTTTGATCTTCACACGACAGGAACCGCAATAACCGCTACGGCATTGGTATTCGTGGTGAACATTATTACGTTCGAGATGATCGAGCAGACTCGTTTCATTATTGAAATCAAGGGTAGTTTGGCTATGGATTAAGTTGATTTTCATATTCTGCATATAATATTTAATTTGTTGCATAATTATATAGGAAAAAGAGAAAACTCCGGTATTATGCAGCAGTTGCACAACGTGGTTTTTTGTTATCTTGTAGGGACACACTGCGTGTGTCCGAATTTTAACCTATTGAAATAATTTGATTTTATAACGGACACACGCAGTGTGTCCCTACGTTTTGGTTAAAATTTCTGTTTTGTGC
>NZ_MLHJ01000101.1 GCF_001998965.1 Rodentibacter rarus | reverse complement strand
TTTGATTTTATAACGGATATACTCAGTATGTCCCTACATTCTGTTAAATCTCTATTTTTGTACATTGGCTACACAATGCCGTATTTTTCAACCGCACTTTTCTTTTAAGAACGAGCTGATAGATAACGTTCCACCGTATCGACAATCGCTTGAGTTTGCGGGTCGATTTCAATATTGACCACATCCCCCATTTTACGTTGTCCCATCAAGGTTCTTTGTAATGTTTCAGGAATCAAATTCACACAAAATTGATTATCTTTCACTTCACCAATCGTCAAACTAATGCCATCGACCGCAACAAAACCTTTGGTTAAAATATATTTCATCACGTCCCTATTCGGCAATTCAAACCACACTTGGCGATTATTTTCTGTTGCGATAATGTCGGAAATCACCGCAGTACAGTACACGTGACCGGATAAAATATGTCCGCCAATTTCATCACCCATTTGCATGGCCCGTTCAATATTAACGAAATCCCCGGCTTTTAATTCGCCCAAATTCGTAATTCGCAGCGTTTCCTGCATTAAATCGAAACTGACTAAATCATCATAAATTTCAGTGACTGTCAAACACACCCCATTATTCGCCACGGACGCACCAATTTCTAACCCTTTTCTCATTTCAGGTGGTAATTTTACAACCTGTGTTCTAAAATGTGCTTTTTCTGTAATCGAATGAATGGGGGCGATCCCCTGTACAATTCCGGTAAACATAAATTTTTCTCCATCAAATTTTTGCGTAGTATATCAAATTTATGAATTTTCGTCTTTTATCCGAATATCACATTGATATTAAAAAATTAATTAAAATTGCTATCCCTATTTTGTTGGCACAAGTCGCTCAAAACTCCATGGGACTTGTGGATACCATTATGGCGGGGCGAGTGAGCTCCACCGATATGGCGGCCATTTCTGTCGGTGCATCTATTTGGCTGCCATTAGTCCTTTTCGGACATGGTTTATTGCTTGCCTTGCCCCCAACCATTTCCTATTTAAATGGTTCCGGGCAACGCCATCGTATAGCCCATCAGGTTCGTCAAGGGATTTGGATTGCCCTGGCAAGCAGCATTCCTCTTGGATTATTGATTTATTACAATGATTTTATTTTGCAATTGATGCAAATGGATTCACATATGGCGCAAATCACTCGAGATTATTTACAGGCGATGGTTTGGGGATTACCGGCTTATTTACTGCTCGTCAATTTCCGTTGCTTAAATGACGGCATTGCGAAAACCAAACCGGCAATGGTAATTGCTTTTTTTGGGCTAATGCTTAATATTCCACTCAACTATATTTTTATTTACGGTAAACTCGGCGTACCAGCGCTAGGTGCTGTGGGTTGTGGTGTGGCAACGGCTATTGTGAACTGGTCAATGTGCTTAATGATGATGGGTTATTCTTACTTTAATCGCCAAGAACGTCAGTTAAAAGTGTTCCACCAAGTGATTGAAAAACCGAACCTGATAACACTAAAAAAACTCTTACAACTTGGTTTACCCATTGCGGTTGCGCTTTGCTGCGAAGTGGCACTTTTTGCCCTTACCGCACTATTGCTTTCCCCCCTTGGAGCAACTATTGTGGCAAGTCATCAAATTGCCTTAAATACCAGTTCTTTTATTTTTATGTTTCCGATGTCCATCGGTATGGCAACCACGATCCTTGTGGGGCAAGCATTAGGCTCGGGCTCGCCTGAAAAAGCCAAAAATATTGCTTATGCCGCCTTAATACTCGGTTTAACGATCACGGTCATTACTGCATTTATCACGATCTTCTTCCGCTATGAAATTGCCGCTATTTTTGTGACAGATGAAATCGTCATTAGTATGGCGACAGGCTTGCTCTTACTTGCTGCCATTTACCAATTTTCCGATACCATTCAAGTGGTGGTAAGCGGTGTGCTACGGGGTTATAAAGATACCCAAGTCATTCTCTATATCACCCTTTTTGCTTATTGGATCATTGGCGTACCATTAGGCTATACGCTTGCACGAACCAATTTGCTTATCCCGAATATTGGCGCTCAAGGTTTTTGGATCGCTTTTGTGGTATCCCTGACCTTTGCTGCGGTTTTACTATTCTATCGAATGAGAAAAATACAAAGTTTGAATGATGATGTGTTAATGGCTCGATTAGAAAAACTGAAATAGGTAATGGCTTTGCCTTCCGTTTATAGTTAAACATAGAGAGGATTAAACAAAAAGGGCGGTCATTTTTCATTGAGTTTTTACAACCGCCCTTCAATTCACGTCCTAAATGAAGGGAATAAAATTTTAGGTATTTTCTCCTAAGCTTGCCACCCTCAACGCTTTGGTCATCGTTTCAACATTTTCAGCCTGACAGATCGCAGAAATCAACGCCACACCATCCGCCCCCAATTCTCGTAAAGTGCGAACGTGTTCCCACTTCACCCCACCAATCGCCACAAAGGGCTTGGTGATACCGGCATTTCGTAATTCTTGCACAAACGCCATACCACGGGTTGGCTTAGCATTTTCCTTTGAGTTTGTGGGAAAAATCGGTCCAATGCCAAAATAATCAATCTCTGCCATCGTTTCACCCATTTTTGCTTCTTCCAACACATTCACAGACCACCCGACAATCATTGCCTGCTTCGCTTTTGCCCGAATCACCTCCACCGCCATATCCGTCTGCCCGACATGGACACCGTCTGCTTCAAGTTCAAAGGCTAAATCCACATTATCATTGACGATAAATGGCACGCCATATTCACGGCACATATCCCGACAGGCAATGGCTAAATTTTTCTGCGCGACCGGTGAGTGTTCAAGGGAAAATTTGCCCTTATCTCGAAATTGAAAGCAAGTAATCCCGCCATCTAATGCTTGTTTCAGCACAGAGAGTAAATTTTGTGCGTGATTTTCGCCTAGATGACGGCAATCTTGTGTACCAGCCACAAAGTAAAGCGGTAGGATCTCTCGAATTTTTTGCATTTCATCATTCCCCTTTTAGTTGACAAAATCACGATAAGCCCAATGGTTTGTTGGTCCATGTCCATGACCGATATTGAGCGGGTGGCTAATCGCTGCCGTAATAAAATCTTTGGCAACTTTGACCGCACTTTGTAACGATTTTCCCTTCCCTAATTCTGCGGTTAAACAAGCGGAAAAGGTACACCCCGTACCGTGTGTATGTGGCGTGTGAAAACGTGGACTTTCCAACACAAAATGGCTTTCATCGACAAGAAATACCCAATCCTGACAGGATTCGCTCTGTGAATTAAGTGAGTGCCCGCCTTTGATAATCACATTTTTTGCCCCCTGTTTTTGTAAGGATTTGGCGGCTTTTTGAATGCTCCTTTCATCACAGATCGCAATTCCTGTAAGGGCTTCTGCTTCCGGAAGATTTGGCGTGATAACATCTGCCAAGGGTAATAAATGCCTTGTGAGCGCTGAAATTGCTTGCTCTTGCAACAATTGCGCTCCGCCTTTGGCAATCATTACCGGGTCCAGCACCAACATACCAAATGGGCAATCCGCAAGAAATTCCGCCACACATTCAATAATCTCAAGCGTACCAAGCATCCCGATTTTCACACTCGCAATATTGAAATCATTTTTGACGGCTTGCAGTTGTGCCTGAATAGTTTTCACAGGGATGGGGTGAATATCAAACACACCTAACGTATTTTGTGCGGTGACGGCAGTAATGACTGATGTACCAAATACACCTTGCATTTGAAAAGTTTTCAGATCTGCTTGAATGCCCGCCCCACCGCCACAGTCTGAGCCTGCAATGGTGAGCACTTGGGGTGTATTATTCATTGATACGCCCCTTTTGAACTATCGTTTCCGGGCTAAGTGCCGCCAGTTCATCTAACAAGCCGATTTGGAATCGCCCCACTTGAGAGGTGAGCCCTTGAGCTGCCAGCTCACCTGCAACGGTATAAGCCACACAGGCTTCTAACGCAGCGGCAAAATGATCGCCCGAATCTACCGCTAAAAAAGCGCCGCAGATTGCACTCAGCAAGCAACCCGAGGCCGTCACTTTAGGGAATAAAGGCGTGCCATTATGCACCGTGGCAGTTTGTATTCCATCGCTTATTACATCAACTTCTCCACTAATCAGAACGACACAGCCATATTGTTTTGCAACACGTTGCGCAACCGATTTCAAATCCACATCACCGCTACCGGCATCAACACCTTTCGCTTCCCAAGCCTCACCGGCAATGGTTGCCAACTCGCCGGCATTGCCACGGATTAATGCAAATTTTATTTCAGATAAAAGCTGACGGACGGTTTCTCGGCGATAACTTGTCGCCCCTACCCCCACAGGATCAAGCACCACAGGAATCCCTTTCTCATTTGCCGTCTTTCCTGCCAATAACATGGCTTTTTGTTCTTTACCAACCAATGTACCGATATTGATCACAAGGGCTTGGCTTAAATTCGGCATTTCGACCATTTCCTCCTCACTATCCGACATCATCGGCGAAGCCCCTAATGCCAATAATCCGTTGGCACTGAAATTAGCGGCAACAATGTTGGTGATATTGTGAATAAGCGGATTTTGCGCCCGAATTTTTTCAAGATAGATTGATTTCATTATGATCTCCTTTTTATGGTTAAGACAAATCCAGTCCCATTTGCCAGAAATTCACTTCCATACGTGTTGCGGTGGTAAAAATGTTCTGAATATGAGCAAGTTGATTTGTATTGAGTGATTGACAAAGTGCGGTTAAAAAATCCGCCGTTTCTGTTGCGGCTTGTTGAAAATCCGCACTTGAATAAGTGTCGATCCAATCCTGATAAGGGTTATTCGGTAGGCGTGGATAATGCGTTGTAATATAGTCAGCCGCTTGAACATAACCCACCGCACAAGGTGTGATTGCGGCATAAAGCTCTGCCAATCCCCCTGTCATTCCGACATCCAATAAGTAACGAGTGTAAGCGATACAAGCAGGACTTTCCGGTGTATCGGCAATCTCTTGTTCACTGATTCCCCACTGCTTGCAGTAATCGAGATGTAATTGGGTTTCTTGGCTAAGAATGTCTAAGGTTTGACGTGGCACTGCCATCTCTTTAAAATTTTTTGCTTTAAAAATTCCCAATGCAAAAGCACGACTGTAATGGAAAAGATAAAGATAATCTTGTTTTAAATAATGTTGAAAACACGCTTTAGGCAATGTTCCTTGAGCCAGTTGTTGAACAAATTGATGCTCAACGTACCTTTGCCAATAAGGTTGCGCATTTTCAATGAATTGAGTGATCATATTTCCTCCCTATTATAATTCCACGGCATAATCTTTCAGTTCAGGTAACGTTTTCACAAGTCCTTTTTGCTGTAAAAATTGTGCCATTTGTTGATAACGATGGTTGTCTAACGCTCTTGGGCGCAACGCTAAACGAGGTAGAGTATCTTTCCACGCCAATCGGTTGAGTGCATTATTTAATTCATTCGGTTTGTAGCTAACAAAGGCTTGCCACGCCTCATCTTGATGGTTTATTAAATAGACGGTGGCTTGCTCAAGTGCGGTCAAAAATGCGGAATATTTTGCAGAATCGACTTTATCTTTATTAGCGAGCAAAATCAGCTCATCGTATGGTGGTACGCCAAACTCTTCGGGATAAAACGCCAAGCCCTCTTGTTTTTCCAAATATATCTGGTTGAGTTCAAAATTGCGGAAAGCACCAATCACCGCATCAACTTGTCCTGTTAAAAGTGAAGGTGTCAGCGACCAATTCACATTCACCAGCACTACATCATTTTTGGTTAATTGTGCGGAATTGAGCATTGTGTCTAGCAGTACATCTTCAAAACCACTGATGGAATAGCCCACTTTCTTACCCTTCAAATCAGCCAATGAGTTAATACCGGCTTTCTTTAATACCACAATGCTATTAAGAGGCGTTGAAACCAGTGTTCCCACTCTGACAAGTGGCAATTTTTCTTCAACTTGTTGATAAAGTTGGGGTTGGTATCCAATGGCTAAATCTGCTTGCCCTGCTGCCACTAATTTAGGCGGGAGGGAGGGATCCGCAGGCTCAATAATTTCCACTTCCAAACCGTTTTTTTCAAAAAATCCCTTCTGTTGCGCTACAATAAGCGCGGCATGATCAGGATTGACATACCAATCCAGCAGTAAGCTCACTTTCTCTTTTGCAAGGGTAGAAAAACTCCCCATTAGCCCCATAAGTACAATGAAATGACGAAGCATTTTTTTCATTTTTGTCTCCTTTTATGATGAATAAATAAGGTTTCTCCAAGGAATAAATCGGCGTAACAGCCAATCGATGCCAAAATATAAACAAAGGGAAATGCCAACTAAAATCAATAATGCAGCGAACATCAAATCCACTTGCATTCGTGCATTAGCGTGGATCATTAAATAACCCAAACCTTGCGAAGAGCCGATCCACTCCCCAACAACAGCCCCAATAGGTGCAACAGAAACAGCAATGCGAAGTCCTGATGAAAAAGCAGGTAATGCGGCAGGAAGCCGAACTTTAAATAACAAACGTAGAGGAGAAAGTTGAAAGGTATTGGCTAAATCCAGCCACGCTTGCGCTGTATTACGCAACCCATCGTAGCAGGCTGCAGTAACGGGGAAATAAATAATTAATACGGACATTGCAATTTTCGATGCTATACCATAGCCCAACCACAAGACCAGCAATGGCGCAATAGCAAAGACGGGAATGGCTTGTGAGATCACCAAAATTGGTAACAATAGCGTAGAAATTTTTTGGGAATAGGAAAGTAATAATGCTGAACTTAAACCGAATAAAAAGCCTAAAAATAACCCTAGCCCGATTTCAAGTAGCGTCATCTTTGTGTGTTGCCACAATAAATTGAAGTGAGAAATCAGCTGTAATCCGACCGCTTGGGGTGAGGGTAAAACATAGTGGGGGAAATTGCCGATCTCCACAATCAGTTGCCAGATCGATAACATAGCGATACCAATCAGCATCGGTTTAAAGATGCGTTTCATCCTGCCTCCTTAGCTGATAAGGTTTGCAATAAGTGTTGTTGCAATTCCCATAAATTTGCTTGATCGAATTTACGCGGTGCTTTTCCTGTGGGAATGAGGGGGGCTGACAACGTTGCCGACTTGTTTGGATGTAATGAGCGTAAAACCAAAATACGCTGACTTAATCGTAAGGCTTCTTGTGGATCATGAGTAACCAATAATACCGATTTTTCTTGCAACAATTCATACGCCAAATTTTGTAATTGATGGCGACTAATGGCATCAAGGGCAGAAAAAGGTTCATCAAGTAAAATGAGATCAGCGTTTTGCATTAAAGTACGGGCAAGTGCAACACGTTGGCGCTGTCCGCCCGATAATTGTGAGCAAGCCTTATGCAAATGAGAAAACATTCCTACTTTATCCAGCAATAATTTGGCCTGTTCAATCGTTTTTGAAGATTTTTTTCCATATAAGACTGCATATAGCTGCACGTTATCAACGATAGACAACCAAGGATAAAGCGTATCTTTTTGCGGTAACCAGGCAATGCGTACATTGGGTTCAACATTGATTTGTCCTTGAATTGAACCAGGCGTATTAATACCGGCTATCAAGCGTAATAACGTTGATTTACCCACACCCGATGACCCTAATAAACTCACCCACTCTTTTTTATGAAGGGATAAATTAATCCGTTCAAATAGCGTCTGATCACCAAACGTAAGGCTTAGATTTTGGATATTTACCATCATTAACCCCTTTTTTAACAAAGGGTTTTAATCGGCAAAAATGAAAAATTAAAAAGGAAATGAGAAATGAAAAGAAGTATGGTCATATTAGTTTCCTACGTCAGTGCTAACTGTTTCAGGTTCACGGGTATCATCTCAGCTGCACGCAGCACCCCGACTAAATTTCATAAGAGTCTATACCGCCCTTGAAGAAAAAACAAGCCAAAGTGCGGTTATTTTTATTCATAAATTAATGATAATAATTCCTATTGAGCCAATTAATCATTTTCGGTTATACTCTTCGACCTTTTGAGAGTATTTTATAGGGAAGCAACGATGAATTTTAAACATAGTATTATTTATACCGCACTTTTTGCCGGGGTTTCTGTTTCTGTGTTAGCAGAAATACAACAGCCGGTTGAGGTGGATTCGGATACTGTTCTAGCGCAAATCAATGTCATCACCGAATTAGAAAAAGCCAAAGCCGCAGGTGAAAAACAAAAAGAAATTGTCAACCTCAGTTTGCTTGGCCGCCAAACTGCATTTACTTCGCCAATCTCAGTTGTGAATTATGATGAAAAAGCCTTTGAAGATAAATCACCACGCAATGTGGTTGATGCTATTTCTAAGATCGATCCTTCGGTGATGAATTTTGGTGGTGAAACAAATACGCTTTCCGGTCTCTATGTAAGAAATTTGCAACTTGATATGCGTCAGGTCAGTGTGAATGGTCTAGCCGGTTTATACTCAACCTATAATTCACCGACTGCCGGCGTCGCTTCAGCCCAATTAATTAAAGGTGCTTCGACTGCAACAACAGGTATGGATCCGGAGGGTTCAGCCGGTGCGTCAATGAATATCGAAACCAAGCGGGCAACTGATGAGGCAATCAATAAATTAGGTTTTGCTTGGTATAGTAATAATCGTTTAGAGGAAACGTTTGATTTCGGTCGCCGATTGGGGGCGAATAACGAATGGGGTGTGCGAGTAAATGGAAAATACCGTGATGGCGATACTCCACGTAGCAATTATGATGAACGTAATAAAGAATTTGCCCTTGGAGCAGATTATCGAGGTAATCAACTACGCATTGGTATAGACTATATGTATAGCAAACGGACAACCCATGGTGGACGTGCACGTTTACAAGATATGCAAAACTTAACTTATCTCATACCAAGCGCACCTAATGGTAAAACGAATTTAAATCCTCGCTGGATTGGTCAAACTACCGAAGATCAAACCATTATGGGCACATTTGAATATGACTTCCCTTACAATATGATGCTATCCGGTGGAATCGGCTATATGGAATCCCAATACTCAGGGGCGTTTGGTCAAATCACTCGAATTCAATCTAATGGTGATTTTGATATTACCGGCATCCGTGGGATTAATTTTCTCTCTCGTACAACGAGCGGTAACGTGAAATTACAAGGTGAATTAGAAACAGGTCCGTTATTCCATTCCTGGAGTTTGGCATTTGATAATGTTACACGTGAACGAGATCACAATCAAAGCAGTCGTACAAACGGTAGAATCTCAGGTGGCTCCATCTATCAACCTAATTTTGGTGTCTTGTCACCAAATAATTTCGATCTTACGGCAAATACCCAAGGAACGGATAATAAACTTACCGCTCGTAGTTTGGCGATTTCCGATACCGTAAGCGTTCTTGATAATACTGTTCGTTTAACAGTTGGTGGGCGTTTCCAATGGATTAAACAATTAGATAAAACAACAGGAACGGAACTCAAATCGGATCGTTTCAGTCCAATGGTTGCCTTAGCCTATGTGCCAAATCCAAATTTAGTTATTTACGGTAACTACTTAGAAGATCTTGAGCCGGGTAAAGCCGATCCGGAGACCGGGGAAATGAATAGCCCTCGTGTGAGTCGCCAACTTGAATTGGGGGTTCGCAAAAATTGGAGCGAATTGCTCACTACAACATTAAGCATTTATGAAATTCGTCGTCCCGGCATTGTACGTGGTCAAAAAAATTCGGCATTGGCAATGATGTCAGGAAAAGAACAAGGGAAAGAACGCAACCGAGGTATTGAATTCAATGCTTATGCAACCCTACTTGAAGGCACTTTACGTCCATCACTTGGTTTTGCCTATAACCAAGCAAAACTCTTTGATTTTCCGACTTATGCTGACGAAATTGTCAATGGTATTCAAGTGACCAGCCCTCGCTGGATTGCAAAAGTGGCGATTGAATGGGACACCCCTTTCATTAAAAATTTAACACTCAATAGTGCTATTCAATACTATGGTAAGTCTTATCAGGATACTGCCGCAAACTATCGTTTACCTTCCTATACAACCGTGGATTTTGGTACAAAATATATCGTGAAAGTCGGAGAAAAACAAAATATAACCTTGCGAGCGGGTATTGAAAATGCCTTTAATAAACACTATTGGCAAGTACAACGTGGATTATATGATCGTAGCTTTGCGGTATTAGGTATGCCACGTACTTATTGGTTAAAGGCGGAATATTCATTCTAATTTACTGCATATTATCGGGGCGAAAGCATTTCGCCCTTTTTTCGTTTATGGAAATTTATGAACTGGCAAACCGAGCTCAATAACAGTTTTAGCTGGATTTTAACCGCACTTTTTTGGGTCGTGATCTGTTTTACACTCAGTATCGCCGCCCTCAAGCAAACCACCTTTGGCAAGAAATTTTGGCGAATTACTGCCCCCTCTGTGACAAAGAAAAATCGCCTTCAACTTCTCGCTATGTTGCTGTTGCTTTTCCTAATGATTTTGCTTGAAGTGCGTTTTAGTGTCCTTAATTCCTTTTTTTACAATGGGTTATATAGCTCAATGCAAGAACTAAATGCAGATAAATTTTGGTTCTTTGCAAAACTCAATGCCTTTTTAGTGCTTATTCAAGTATTACACGCCATTATTGATTATTTTCTACGCCAAGTTTTTGAAATCCGTTGGTTAGAAAGTCTTAATGGTATTTTGATTAAAGGTTGGCTGAAAAATAAAAACTATTACCGCCTCAAATATGAACGGGAACTGCCTGATAATATCGATCAACGTATTGAACAAGATGCACGAGAATTTATCACCAGCACCGTACAAATTGTGCGTGGAATGATTAATTCTGTGCTCACCACCATTGAATTTACCCTTATTCTTTGGTCGCTTTCCGGTGTGCTGAATCTCTTTGGTTTGAATATTGAAAAGGGTGTGGTGTTCTTTATTTATGCCTTTATTATTTTCGCCACGCTGATGTCGGTGTGGATTGGCTACCCACTCATAAAACTCAATTTTAATAAAGAAAAACTCAACGGTGATTATCGCTATTCCTTAATTCGAGTACGCGATAATGCAGAAAGCATCGCTTTTTATCATGGCGAACCGAAAGAGCAAATTTTGCTCAAAAATAAATTCGCTCAAATTATTCAAAACCGCTGGGCGATTGTATTAAAAATGTTGGGCTTAGACGGATTTAATAATGGTGTAACCCGTTTTGCCAAGTTATTTCCCTTAATGTTGCAAGCCCCACGTTTTTTTACCGGACAAATTAAATTAGGCGATATGCACCAAACTGTCCAAGCCTTTAATCGGCTGATGACCGCCCTCTCTTTCTTCCGATTGTTTTATGAAGAATTTACCCTTTATCAAGCTCGTCTTAATCGTTTATATGGCTTTATCACAAAATTAGATGAGTTGGATCACACCGAAATCAGCCAACCCTACAAATGCTCAAACCATGTCGCGCTGAAAGATTTTGGGGTAAAAGATGAACAAGGGCGAATTCTGCTCAATAATATGAATATCACCCTCAAAAATGGCGATGCATTGCTCATTCAAGGGGCATCCGGCACGGGGAAAACCACATTGCTTAAAGCCATTGCGGGTATTTATCCTTTTGAAACCATTGGGATTGCCGAACATCCTTGTATGGGAAGTCTATTCTTACCACAGCGACCTTATATGCCACAAGGCTCACTACGTGACGCTATTTGCTATCCGGATATTAATCCGCATCATCCCGATCTGATTTCAACTATGCGTGATTGCTGTCTGGAAAAATACATCAACGCCCTTGATAGAGAAAACGACTGGCAAGCGATTTTATCCCCGGGTGAATTACAACGTGTTGCTTTTATTCGTATTCTGCTCACCAAGCCGGATGTGGTATTCCTAGATGAAACCATCTCAGCCCTTGATGAAGAGACTGAATATCAACTTTATAAAACTATTAAAGAACGCTTGCCGAATATGATTATCCTCAGTATCGGCCACCGCAACACCCTTCAACAATTTCACAACAAACAACTGAAATTGGAGGTGTGTATTGTGTAGAAACATCGATATCTTTGCTTAATCTAAATCCTAATATATCATTGAATCACTATTATGAAGCTAAGTACAAAATTCTATCTGCACTCTTCAATGTTGATTGTCTATGTGCCACCATTACCCGAGTAATTTTCAGCTTAGAAATAGCTTCATTTATGATTTGTTCATTCTTTTCGTCCAAATGGCTAGTAGCTTCATCCATAAACAAAATTTTTGGCTTTTTGTATAAAGCTCTAGCTATAAATAAACGCTGACGTTGCCCCCCAGATAAATTATTACCAAGCTCTCCAAGTAAGGTTTCATATTTCATCGGCATTGCCATAATTTCCTCATGAATATTGGCAATTTTGGCACATTCAACTGCAAAATTATAGTCATATTGTTCAGCAAAACTAACAATATTTTCCAAAATAGAGCCAGAGAAAAACTTGTCATCTTGCAGTATGCAAGCTATTTGCTTACGGTAATTATCTAAACCAACTTGATGGATCTCTAATTGATTAAAATAAATTTTTCCTGCATTTGGTTTGAGTAAACCTGCCATTAATTTCAATAGTGTAGTTTTACCAAATCCAGAAGGAGCAGAAATAGCAACACTTTCCCCCGAGTGAATAGTTAAATTGAGTTTATCTAAAATTGGTTTAGAAAATGGGTCATATTGAAAATTTAAATTTTCTACTATTATTGAAGCACTTTCACCCTCAAAGAAAAATGAATTTCTACTTTCTTCTTCTACTTCATTAAGTGCAATATCTGCAATACGTTCACGATGTAATGAAAGGATTTTCAGTCTGAAAAAGGTATTAATTAATTCACCGATGCGAGATGAAAAAGAACCTCGGTAAGCATTAAAAGCAACGAACATGCCGAGTGTCATTGTATTATTAATCACAAGACTAGCACCAATCCAAAGAATCGTAATCTGTTCTGTTGTTGAAATAAAAGAATGAATACCGCTAAAAAACATATCTAGTTTAGTAATACGAATACTGCTATTAATAGAGTCTGCATTGAGAGACATCCATTGTTCCTCACGTTTTTGTAAAATATCAAGTGATTTAAGGGTAGCAATGCCATATAGTGTTTCCATAAAATGCGAGTGTGTTTTGGCATCTTTAATGATCTGTTCTTCAGAAATTTGCCGGTATGTTAAATACATGATCATACGCAAAATTAGGTAAATAATTGAAAAGCTGAGAACCACTAAAAACAACCATCCTCCATAAAACACCATCATCACCACAAAACAAGTAACCATCACACTATCAATAATTATAGATACAATACTACCAGTTAAAGTTTTTTGAATGGTTGTTAGTGAACTGAAGCGGGAGTGAATATCTCCTACTTGGCGTCTTTCAAAAAAATTTAACGGTAATTTGAGTAAATGTGAAAAGAAACTATAAGTCCATTGAAAATTGATTAGATATCCCATTTTCAGTGAAACCCATGATCGAAATATACTTACAATGCTACGGAAAAAAGCAAATAAAAATAAACCAATACAAATAATTAATAATAATGATTGATCTTTTGCCTGAATAACGTGATCCATTACTAATTGTGTACCAATCGGCATCAATAAACTAATTATCTCAATCAAGACGGACAATGCAAAAATCTTTAATAATTCTCCTTTAATACCTGAAATATGTTTTAGTATTTCGTAAAAACTAATTTCATTTTTGTTTTCTTTCTTTTCAAATTTAACTTCACTCCATATTTCTAACGCTATACCTGTAAAGTGGTTAGAAAATTCTGCTTTGCTCAACTTTTTCTTGCCAAATGCAGGATCATGCACAATATAGTGTTTTCTCATCACCTTAGTTAGTACAATAAAATGATTGAAATCCCAATGCAAAATACATGGTAGTCTAAGGTATCTAACCTCTTCTAATTCTAACGAGAGTGGACGAGTAATTAATCCTAAATGACGAGAGATATTGATTAAATTTTGTAAATTAAGACCATGAGAAGATGAACCATATTGGTTACGCAAATTAAACAAATTCAAATCCCCATTGTAATAACTATACACCATTGCAATACATGCTAAACCACATTCAGCAGTTTCAGTTTGAAGCACAACAGGTACTTTTTTAAATAAATTAAAATTTAATTGCACTATTTTACTCCATATTTTTTGTTAATTGATAAAGTGGAAAAAGCATCCATTCATATAATTTGCGATTTTCTAGAAATAATGTAGCTTCAGCCTTCATTCCACTCATAAGGAATAAGGCCTTATGATTATAGATAATATGTTGATCTGGAATATCAACTATAATTTTATATAAAGGAATATTCTGATTAATTTCCAGAGGGATATTTTTATAAAAACTTAGTTCCTGTAACGAAGCTGGAAGAGTCGAAATAGATTTAATATTTCCTTTGAATTGCCCAAATTTTTCAAAAGGAAATGCCTCATAGCGAATATTTATTTCATCATTAAGTTTTACAAAAGGAATTGCACTATTTGGCACCCACATTACCAATTGGTATCTGCCTTTTTCCACTGGAGAAAGTTGAGAAAGAGGATCACCTTCTTTTATAATTTGCCCCACAGTAGCACTGATTGAATCAACTATACCGTCAATTGGCGAATTAATGATGATTTCTGATACTGATTCAAATTCTAGCAAACGAATATCTAAATCACTTTTTTGTATTTCATATTGAATAATTTTCTCTCTGAAATTATTTTTTTGCACTTCAATCTCATTTTGTAAATTTAAAATCATAGATTCTTGCTGAATTAATTCAGTCTTAATATTATCATACAAGGCTCTTTGTGAAAAATAACGTGCTCGTTGATTATTTATTTCATCAATACTGGAATAACCTTGTTTAAATAAATTTTCATAGATTTCAATTTGTTCAGCATACTTCTCTTTACTTTCTTCTAATTCATTTAAATATTTATAGCGCTCATGATAAAGACGTTTATTATTGACAATTTGCTTATTAATACTAGCAATAGTATCTTTTTCATTTTTTCGTAATAACTGAATTCCATATTTAATAGCTTCAATTTGATCATGTAATAATTTAATAGAATTTAAACTAGTGTCACCACTTTTTGAAATGCGTTCTAAACTAATTTTAAACAGTAAATCACCTTTCTTAACTATTTGATTCGGTTTAATATAACTTTCGGAAATATAACCTGATTTACTAGCCGTTAAAATTATAGGATGAGTTTGCATTGTAATTTCACCTACTATTCTTTCGCGACTGGTATAACTTCCAAAAATAAAAAATGAAATAAACAATATTATTAAGGAAAAAGAAACTAGAAAAACCAACCAACTAGGAATGGAATAAATTAATAAAGCTGTACTTTTCCATTTTTTATAATTTATTGCTTCTTGTCTGAACATGATATAGTATACTTCATTAAATTATCTAAAATAAAAATGGAAAATTAACCTGATAGAACACTAACTAAACATTTTAATTCTTCCATTGTCATAGTTAATTATTTTTATTGAAAATGCTTCCATATAATTTAATAATGTAATAATACGTTTTCTGATATAAAATAGGTATAAAATACAAAATTAATATATCTATTAAAACCTTATAGATTATAGAAACATTGATATAACGGTGATATAGCATAATAAAAAATAATGCTATTATCACTCCAAATGTGTAGACATTTTTATCTTTCATAATTAATCATTAGGCATATTGCCAGTTTTTATTCCATCCATGATATAGTTTTTATAATTTTCACCTAAATTTTGAAAATCAATTATATCAAGGGCGCTTCCAACTAAATATCCACCTATAGCTCCTTGGTAACCAAATCTAGAACCCGCAACAGATAAAGCTCCTGAATATTTTCCTCCCCAATTATTAAAATTAACATCAGGTTTATCATCCCAGTCTCCTCTACAACCAGGGCAATTAGGATCTCCACCACTATAGTTCCCCCCTGATATATGATGCAAACAACAATCGTTTTTAATTTCAATCATAAGAATTCTCCTATTAGAGATAAGTTTAATTCAGGCTTGACAACTTTATAGTTTTCATATAGATAATAATTATCATTCAATATGAAAATAAATTATTTACTTGTTAGACCAGTGGAGAAATTTATTTCAGAGCAAAAATAAGATTATGTAGTATCTATCGGTATATCGTAGGAAAGTATATTTGGAATATGATGATAGAATTTCATCTTTATGTGGTATGAATGCTTACATGGAATTCAGCAATAGGTAGTTTGTTATGTCCTCTTAGATATGATAAAAGGAAACCGGCTCTAATCCGGTTTCCTTTTTTCATCACGCTTTCTACAAGCAACATCAAAAGAAACAATATTATTTTAATAAGCAAAATCCATCCTACTCATCTGAGTTCGGTAACATTCCCCCTAATTGAGAGATAAATTCCCACGGAGATCAAACCACAAACAAAAATTACCCCAGAAGTGGCATAAAAAATGTCGCCAATTCCCACTAACGGTGAAACGATCCCCCCTAAAAAGAAAGGGGCAAAACCCAATAAAGCTGAAGCACTGCCTGCATATTGGCGTTCGCTTTCCATGGCTAATGAAGAAATGGAGGGGAATGTCATTCCCATTAAAAGCAACATAAAAAAGAAACCGACTTCCACAAATAGCCAATAGGGTTGAAGCAATAAAGTGGCGATGGTATAACCGGCAGCAATGAGACCCCCCCATACGCCTATAGAAAGTGCGGTTCGATTTGATAATTTTCCGCCAGTATTTGCCCCAATAACTAATGCCGCCCCATTTGCGCCAAAACACAGGCTAAAGGCAAAGGCACTCAATCCATAGAAGCTTTGTAAAATAAAAGGTGAAGCAGAGATATAAGCAAACATTGCCCCAAGTAAGAAACTTTCGATCCCCACATAACTCATAAATAGGCGGTTTTTTGCAATCACACCGAAGGTTGAAAAGGTGGAAAGCACTGAACCTTGTAAACGATTTTCAGGGTTTAAACTTTCTTTTAATCGGAAACAAAAAGCAAAAACCAATACACCGATTAAAGCCAGAAAAATAAA
Source organism: Rodentibacter rarus (assembly GCF_001998965.1). Taxonomy (GTDB): domain Bacteria; phylum Pseudomonadota; class Gammaproteobacteria; order Enterobacterales; family Pasteurellaceae; genus Rodentibacter; species Rodentibacter rarus. Next base: position 701 of record NZ_MLHJ01000101.1, on the reverse strand, counting down.
AACACCTTTCCAACTCACATATTCTAGTAAAAGACTGCCTAAAATTGGGGAAACAATCGGTGCCATTCCGTTGATCGTCATTAATAATCCGAAAAAACGTGTCATTTCACGACCCCGATAAAGATCCGTTGCGACCGCTCGAGAAATCACTACACTCCCGGCAGAAGAGAGCCCCTGTATAACACGCAATACAATCATACTTTCAATATTCGGAGAAAATATAATCAATATCGTGCTGGCAATATAAACCAGCAATGATATCATCAGTGGTTTTTTACGCCCGAATTTATCGCTAATCGGTCCAAGTAGTAACTGCCCTACGGCAAGCCCTATCATCGCAGTGGTTAGGGTGAGCTGTGTCATGGAGGTGGAGGTATCAAAAAAATGTGCCAGTTGTGGAAGTGAGGGAAGATAAAGATCCACAACGAAAGGACCGAATGCAGAAAGCACACCGAGTAAAATCACTAAAAAGGCTTTTGAATTGGCTTTTGCCATATACTTCTCCGAAAAGTAAAAAATGTTGATTATACAAATCCCGTTTTTCCTTTCAATCCATTTTCGTTATTTATTATTTCATAAGAAGAAAAAGTCTATTTCCAAATGGCAACCTAGTTTTAAGATATGGTTTCATTATAATGCAAAGCCTTTTTAATAGAATATGAAGGCATTTTTATGAAAAAAGCGGTATTATGTAGCAGTTG
>NZ_MLHJ01000100.1 GCF_001998965.1 Rodentibacter rarus | reverse complement strand
AATTCAATCTAAACAAAAAGAAGCGCTCATATTTTATTCCCTCCTCATCAAACACAAGACAGGTTTACTCAATTTAGTTGAAGAACTCGACAATATTTTAAGCCTACAAAATCATAGAAATGAGCCGAGATACTTTCTATCGTTATAATCCTGCATTCGAGCTGGTTCGAGCCAGTAATGATCTGCGTAAACAGGAGATTTTTTTCGGTTAGCGGTGTTTGCTCTATTTGGCTCAGACACAATCCGGCAAATTTTAAACAAATATTGACCGCACTTGCTCGGTTGCCGAGCAAAGCATTATTCTCAATGAATCCCAAATTCAAGCCTTAGCGTAAATAAAGAAGATGAGCCTGCTTATAGTGAAACTGAAACCGCTCACCCTGACCTTCTACGTGGGTAACCTTAAAGGCATTGACCGCATTTATCAGCAAACTTTTATGATACAGGAAAGTCAACGTAGCATTTAGGAAGAAAATTTATATGAATTTAGTCACATTACAAGCTGACTTGGATGAATGATTGTTCTATTGTAACCATCATCGACCCCATCAAGGAAAAATATGCTGTTGAAGAACGCCAATGGAAACATTACTTGATGGAAAACGAATTTGGGCAAAAAAAGAACTTAGGCTCAAATTAATCTGATAGACACTTAATTTAGGTGAGGACTGTCTGATTATATTAGGGTTGATCTCCAATAGCTTAACTATGACACAATACCACCTTTTTCAAGGGCTTTTCTCAAAAAGCCTTTTTCTTTTTCCACTAATGGTTTTGCTACTTCCTTTGGTAGACCACTTAAAATCATCATAATCGCCAATTTCGCATTTTGTTCCGCAAGCATTAAGGCTTGTTCAGCGGTGGGGCTATCACAGTCTGTGGCTTGCATGACTATACGCACCGCTCGGGCTTTGAGTTTTTCATTGCTTGCTTGCACATCCACCATTAAATTTTCATAGCATTTCCCTATTAAAATCATGGAAGCGGTAGAAAGCATATTCAACACTAATTTTTGTGCCGTCCCGGATTTTAGGCGGCTTGATCCGGTTAACACTTCTGCACCGACCACCGTATCAATGGAAATATCGGCAAGTTGAGCCATCGGTGAATTGGGATTGCTGGCAATGGAAATAGTGGTTGCCCCTAACTGTTTGGCATAGTTCAATGCGCCCAATACATAGGGCGTTCGACCGCTGGCCGCAACCCCTACCAACACATCTTGGGCGGAAAAATTGATAGCTTGTAAATCCTCAACAGCGGCCTGTTGATTGTCTTCCGCCCCCTCTATAGGATAACGAATGGCCTGCTCTCCCCCTGCAATGATACCTTTTACCATCTCACCACTCACCCCAAAAGTGGGAGGACATTCTGAAGCATCCAACACCCCTAGCCGCCCACTGGTACCTGCACCGAGATACACTAATCGCCCCCCTTGTTGAAAGGCATAGACAATCCGTTCTACGGCTTGGGCAATTTGTGGTAAAACCCGCTCAATGGCGAGAGGAACTTGCTTATCTTCCTGGTTCATCAACCTCACGATTTCCAAAGGAGAAAGTTGATCAATGTTCATTGAATTCGGGTTACGCTGTTCGGTGATTAAGGTTGAGAGAGTGTTAAGAAGTGTGTTATTCATCATTGTTTTATTTTAAATATCGGCTGAAAACCTTAACAATCCTCACGTTAAGGCATGGGAAAAATCGCCCCTAAACTGACCGCACTTTTAGCACCGGTCACCTCGGGTAAATTACCGGATTGATTATGTAATCGGCGATAGGCCAACCAAGCAAAAGCTGCCGCTTCAACATAATCTAACTCCATTCCAAATTCATTGGTGGTATGAATATTCCATTGAGGCAACAGGTTGGCCAAACGTTGCATCATCAAGGTGTTTTTTGCCCCACCACCACAGACAAGGAGCCGTTTAGGGAGAGGTGAATAAATGGTTTTTAAACTTTCTGCAACGCTACGCACCGTCAATTCCACCAAGGTCGCTTGCACATCTTGTGGAAGAGGTACGATGGAGTGTTGCGTCACATGCTGAATTTTTTGTTCCAACCAAGCCAAATTGAATAATTCCCTTCCCGTACTTTTGGGAGGGGACAGTTGAAAAAACGGCTCGTCTAATAAAGCACTGAGTAATGTGTCATTTATCTGCCCACTTGCCGCCCACTCACCATTTTTATCATAGGCTACCCCTTTATGTTTTTCGATCCATTGATCCAGTAAGGTATTGCCCGGGCCGGTGTCAAAGCCGACAACAGGTTGGTCCGGTATTAATACAGACACATTGCTTATCCCGCCAATATTTAATACCACGGTAACCGATTGAGGATCAGAAAAGACCGCTTGGTGAAAAGCAGGCACAAGAGGAGCACCTTGTCCGCCCAATGCCATATCTTTACGCCGAAAATCACCAAGCGTGGTGATCCCGGTGAGGGCAGCCACTAAATTCATATCACCAATTTGCATAGTAAAGGGATATTGCCCTTTTGGCGAATGCCAGATAGTTTGCCCATGGCAGCCGATGGCTTGAATTTTTTCAGGCGAAATAGGGTGTTTCTGTAAAAAAATATTGACACAATCGGCATAAAGTCGCCCTAATTGATGATCTAATTCACCCAGCCTCTGTAAAGTGGTTTCACCTGATTGCACGAGAGCGCTGATATTCTCTCGTAAATATTGAGGCATAGGGGTAAAATCAGTCGCTACTAATTGAGGTGGGGTGCTGGAAAAATCCACCAACGCCACATCCACCCCGTCCAGACTCGTTCCGGACATCATCCCAATATAATATTGTGCGTTCATTTTACTCTACTATATAAGGCAAAGGCTGAAGGGTGAGCAGGCTTGCCTCTTCTAGCAAACGGAAGGATTGGTCGATTTCCACATCATTATTCATCACAACCTGTAACCACAATATTCCCTCAATATTGACCGCACGGATAATCGTACCGGTTTTACGCCAATGACCCTCAATTTGCATTTCAATGCATTCCCCCACTTCAGGCGTTGATGCGGTTTCACCTTTTAAGATAAACATTGCCCGCTTATTGGCTCCACGGTATTTAGCCCGAGCGACAATTTCTTGCCCAAGATAGCAGCCTTTGGTGAACGAAATCGCTTGTTCAATCGCCTGTAAATTGAACGCTTGTGGGATAAATTCATTTTGTGTTTTGGCCGTTAAATTCGGCAACCCTGCTTGAATATCCACAGCTTCCCACAATGCTTCCTCTGCATTAAAGGTGATAGGTAATGAGGTTTCATTAATCAAAATTGAGCGTTGTTCATCGATCTCGATTGAGAAGTGCGGTTGAATTTTTCCGCATTTTTCCCCTATCAATCCCACAATTTGCCAATCACGCAACTCAAAACTCACCTTGGAGAAGACGGCATATTTTTTTAGGGCCTCTAACGCACTCGGCAACAACGCTTTTTTCACTAATAAAAGAAATTGTGTGGAACTGAGTTTGCATACTCGAAAGATCGCATTCATTTTTCCCTTAGGATCACAATGTGCCGTCAGAGTTGAAGCCCCACTCGCCAAGGCCACCACATCGCTGGTGAGTTGTCCTTGGAGATAGGTTTGGGCATCTATACCTTGTGCCTCAATAATCTGATACTGATTCAGTGGAATAAACTGCGTCATCCTTTTCTCCTATTCTAAATTCTGAATTTGCTCACGCATTTGTTCAATTAACACCTTTAATTCTACGGCTGAGGCGGTGATCTCAGCATTGATGGATTTTGATGCCAAAGTATTAGATTCACGGTTAAGTTCTTGCATCATAAAATCCAATTTACGCCCAACCGCGCCCCCTTTTTTCAAAATATTTTGGGTTTCTTTGACATGCATTTGTAAACGATCAAGCTCTTCTGCCACATCCACACGCTGTGCAAGTAAAATCATTTCTTGTTCCACCCGTTGCGGATCAAGACTGATTTGTGCTTCTTCAAAACGTTGCAACAAGCGTTCACGCTGCCATTGTAAAACAGCGGGCATTTGCGACCGCACTTTATCGGCTTCAATGGTAATAGCGGCTAAACGCTGTTGGATAATCTCTTGTAGTTTCTCGCCTTCCCGACCACGCATAGCGATAAAATCAGCGAGTAATTCATCAAAGGCGGTCAATAAATCTTGACTAATCGTATCCAAATCCTGTTCTTGTGCTTCCACCACCCCCGGATAACGCAACACATCCGTTAAATTAATTTCCCCTTCGCCTGCTTGAGTTTTAATCCACTGTAAAGATTGAATCACTTGGTTTGCCAATTCTTTATTGAGATTAAGCTCCCCGCTAATCTGTTTTTTCGTCTCAATGCGTAAAGCACATTCCACTTTACCACGCGTAAGATTTTGACGAAGTTTTTCACGCAAGCTGTTTTCTAATCCCCTAAATTGCTCCGGTAGGCGAAAGAAGGTTTCCAAATAACGTTGATTGACGGAACGAATCTCCCATACCGCATCCCCCCAGTATTTTTTTACTTCGAGGCGGGCAAAGGCTGTCATACTGTAAATCATAAGATCTCCCTTTTATGTCTTAGTCGATTTGTCGGCTATTGTAACGAGAAAGTGCGGTAAATTCTAAAGATATTTTTATATGGGGGTGTTTACACTGTGTAAATTTTAAAATACAATCCGTGTAAATTTTATGTTACAAGACAGAGGGGGAATGATGAGCAAAACCGTTGGTAGCACACTGCTGGTTTCCGGCACGATGATCGGGGCGGGTATGTTGGCAATGCCGCTCACGTCCGCAGGCATTGGATTTGGCTTTACACTCGTTTTATTATTAGGGCTTTGGGCGCTATTGACGTTCACGGCATTATTATTTGTGGAACTCTACCAAACCGCAGAAAGCGATGCGGGTATTGGTACGCTTGCCGAACAATATTTTGGTCAATTCGGGCGTATTATTGCCACCGCCGTTCTCATTATTTTCCTCTACGCCTTAATTGCCGCTTACATTAGTGGAGGCGGCTCTCTATTAAGCGGTTTACTGCCGGAAGGGCTTGGTAACAAACCGAGTATTATCTTGTTTACCTTAATTTTTGGTGTGTTTATTGTAATTGGTACGCACAGTGTGGATCGTGTCAATCGAGTTCTGTTCTTCGTTATGTTGGCAGCCTTTGCTCTGGTGTTAGGATTGATGTTGCCGGAAATCAAAATGGATAACTTATTGGCGATTCCCATCGACAATGCGTTGATCATTTCTGCCAGCCCGGTTTTTTTTACCGCCTTTGGCTTCCATGGTTCAATTCCGAGTTTGAATAAATATTTAGAGGGGAATGTTAAAGCCCTGCGGATTTCTATTTTAGTCGGCTCTGCCATTACACTTGGCGCCTATATTTTATGGCAACTTTCTACGCACGGATTGCTCACTCAAAATGAGTTTTTACAAATTCTAAAAGAAGATGCCACTTTGAATGGTTTAGTCAAAGCAACCCTCGCTATCACCGGTAGCACGGTGATTGCCAGTGCGGTAAAGTTGTTCTCTACTTTAGCACTCGTCACCTCTTTTTTAGGGGTGGGATTAGGCTTATTGGAATGTATCGAAGACTTGTTAAAACGTTCATTTAATGTTTCAGCGGGGCGTATTTCCCTTGGCTTATTAACCTTTATTCCGCCTTTAGCTTTTGCACTATTTTATCCGGAAGGCTTTATTTTAGCCTTAGGCTATGCCGGTCAAATGTTTGCTTTCTATGCGGTGGTCTTGCCGGTAAGCCTGGTTTGGAAAGCGCGCAGACTTCATCCTCATCTTCCATACCGCGTATGGGGTGGCAACATAACCCTGCTTATCGTGTTGATTCTCGGTGTGGTAATTACCTCTATCCCATTTGCGATCCGAGCGGGCTATCTCCCGTTTGTGGTGGGATAAAAAGACATTAAATATTCACCGCACTTTGATCTGCCCCAAAAAGTTGGATATCTCAACCAACTGAGTAAGGTGCAGATTTTTGTGGATAAACACGATTCAATCTCATTGAAGTCTCAAGTTATACGACGATGCCCTCTACCACGACTTGCACAATATACGGTGGGGAAAAAAGGCGATGCGGTGTGGCAGGATATGGCGGTGTATATTGCATTGCCGCCTACAATGGCGACTACAAAGCCAATTTACGTTTGCAGTGGTTGCTTGAAACCGGGCGGGTGGTGGTGAAAAAGCCACAAACAGAAGTGTATTATTTAAATAAGGAACTAGAAAAAACCTTGCCTGCCACGGCAATGTATAAGCTGTACTATCATTTGGATGGTGGTTACGGTGTTAAAACCGTTAAAGGGGGGAAATTTGCGTATTTACGGAGAGCGGCAGATATGGGCAGCCGGGATGCACAGTATGAACTAGGGCAAGGATTAGCCTTAATTAATGATAAGAACAGCTTACGATTTCGATTAGACTTGAGAGAGCAATTATTTCAATGTGCGACAGCACAAGGACAAGGAAAGGCTGCTAAATGGTTGGGAATTTACTATGGTTCAGATAAAAAATATAAAGAAGCTATCCAAGCTTATCATCAGGGTGTAAAAGCCGGCAATCGGCAATCGGCAATCGGCAATCGGCAATCGGCATTTAGGCTATATCTTGCTTTTGATATTAATGCAGTAAAACATGGCGATTATTTAGGGGTTAAGACTGATCCTGAACGTTCCCTTCGCTATGAGATGATCGAAAAATTTTTATTTGATAACGAATATCTCCACGCTACTGTCCCTGATCTTATAAATTCGCAAAATTTTTTGCATAAATTAGGATTTTATTTTGCATAAGGCATTTCCAACTTTTATGCAAAATAAACAACCATTTAAGGAAAACAAAAACACCCTTTAACTTATCATTAAAGGGCGTTTAAATTTCAAATACTAGAATTTATAAACCATATTATCTTCATATTTCCCCACATAACTTGCTGATGTATTCACCACAATTTTCATTGCATTTTCAAACGCCTGCCAGTTATCCACTTTATCCTCTTGCATATACTCAATGAACCGCACAAATTCGCTTTTAGTCGAACTGAAAAAGATATAAGGCGGTCGGGTGATATTCACTAACCGCAAGAAATCAATCAAGTCAAAGTATGTCGCTTGTTTATAGCTTTCCTGCCGTGTGCAAAGATATGGTGGATCTAACACAAACAATGCTTTCGGATTATCTGAATATTTGGGGAGTAGCGTATGAAATGATTCTCGAATCACCTCGACGCCCTCTAAATAACCGTCAGCCTTTGGATAATCACTTTGCCGAATGCAGTTCCAAAAATCTTTACTAAACAGCTTATCAAGCGTGCTGACTTGATTACCGCTAAATAACAACCAACCCGACAAGCTGTTTAAGTCTTTATAGCCATCGAATTCTTGAATGATTCTGACGCATTTTGCTTTCAATTCCTTCGGCATTCGCTTTTTTTTGGGCGTAGCGTTATCAACTATCGCATAAAGTTGGGTACGCAATGCATTAATGTCATCAATATGTGCGAGTCTTTCAGTGTAGCCGTCAAAATCATTATAAATGACCCGTGCTTCAGGCTTTAATTGTTTTGCCGTATGACTTAACAATCCTGCTCCGCCAAACGCATCAATAATTATCCAACCCTCTCCATTACCGGGAATATTATCATTTAAAACTTGCTCAAAATACGTTAAGAATTGTCGTTTTTGACCGACGAAAGGTAGAGGGGCTTGTTTAAAGTTTTTTTGATTTGCCATAGTTTTCTCCTATGGTATTCCGGCACTCCGGGTGCGCCGATACGCTTACTTGTTAAATTGGTTTAATGTTTTACAACGAACACATTTAATTTCTAAATGTTGTATATTTTCTGCTCGTGCCAGTAGTTTTTTACAGCACTTGCAACGGATTTCTTTCAGTTTTTGCATATCAGCATTTCCCATTTTTAATGGTTTTGTTAAAATCCGCTCGCCTCGCGAGGCAGGCGGCAGATGGCTATATGCAAGTACGTTTTGCGTAGCTGGCACGGTGGGTGTTCCCGCACCTACCGTGTCGCCGTCTTCACTTTTTAAAGATAATGGCTAAATCATTCGGGCTAAACCGCCATCCTTCCTCACTGCCGGTGATGGCGTTAAAACACCACTCACTACAAAAATATTTACTGCGTTTTTGTTTAATGCCCAGCACAATCCCCAATACGCCCCACCAGTCATATTTTGCGCCCAAAGTGCGGTTAAAATACGCTTTGATTTGTGCTTCGGTGACGTTATCAAGGGGGATTAAATCCCATTTTGTGCGGTCTGCTACGTTGATGGATTTGCAACGCACACCGCCATCACGAGGGCTTGAGGTGTAACAATCATAGCGGGCTCGGTAGTCGTATTGCCCCCACTGTTCTTGGCGTGCAATGGCGATTTCGCAATGGGAATATTGCCCTTTGGTGAAAAAGCGAATAATGCCGTCTTGTAGGCGTTCTAAACGGTTTTTAGGCTTGCCTTTGTATAAGGCGAGATAAATTTGGGGTTTCATTGACACTCCGATAGGTTAGGTTTTCCATTTATCAATTTCTTGGCGAATATGGTCAAGCATTTCAAGGGTTTCGGCTTGCTCAAGGGCTTTTTCAAAGTGTTGTTTTTTCGCAAAGGTGGCGCCCATCACTATGGCGAATAGGTCTGCTTTTTCAATCACTTTGGCTTTGAGTTGGTCGATATCTGTCAAATCGTCCCGCCCTTCAAAGAGTTCGGCGAGTAGACAAACCACCCACGGCGTTAAGTTGGACGATTATTGTCAAATTCAATGTTGGTATCAGTCATTGTTTTTCTCCTGTTTACGTGAGCGAGCTTCACTCACCACAATTAAATCACCGTCCTGAATGCGACGTTGGTAATATACTGTCGGCTCAACTTCAACGACCGCCTGTTCAATATAGACATAAGGTTGATTTTCCATCGGCACTTTAATACCGGGTTTTGCTTTAACTTTCATGTTTTGTCTCCACCTCAAACGGCACGCTTGCGCCATTTGTCGGATCATAAATATTTCCCCCAATGCGTTCTAACATTGGGTCAGGCTCTGAATGTTCCCCTTGATAGCGGGTAAGCATCTGCGTTTTGCCTAAACCTGCCGCACCATAAATCACGTTAATTTCACCTTCTGCGTGGGCAAATTGCATAATTTCTATTCCACGTTTTGCCGTCATTGTTGGCACAAAAGCGTTGTTGTATTTCGCTTCTACCACTTTTGCTTTTTGGCGGGCTAAAAGCTCATCAACTTTTTCATCTAGCCACTTTGTATCAGTTGGATATTTGTCGTTCAGGTATTGGTTCACTGTAGTAAGTGATGTATCAAACAAGGTTGCCACCTGCTTTTGGGTCATTTTGTTTGCCTTCATAAAGGCGTATAATTCTTGGTTTTTCATTGTTTCCCCCTTACTCATTCATTAGCTTTTTTCTTGCTTCCCACGCCTCTTTTTGTACTCTGGTGAAGAAAATCGGTGTAGGTTCTTCTTTTGGTTTAACTTTGGTGCGTAGCAACTCAAAGCTCGGTTGATGTTCAATTGTGATAACAGGGTTCAATTCCGCCTCTGCCAGAGCGATTTTGTTTGCCGCCCGTTTTTTCATTCCCTCTGCACGTTGCTGTTGTTTTTGTTCAACAAATGGAATTGGGAACGCATTGCGTTTATGGGCTTCAAATTCGGCATTGCAGATAAAACTGCCTTCTTTCGTGCGTACTTGCACCCAATTAGGGTCGTGAATATCGACACAGACCATCACTTCTTGCCCTTGGTAATTCAACAAATCAAGATGGAAATATTTATGCTTATTCCATTCAATTAAGCCTCGTTGTGTGGTGCGGATAAAGGCTGGACGTTGAATATCTCGCAGTTCGTTTTCACTTAAATAAATCATCAAATCAGGATTGCTGATCCGTTGATATTTTTCTGCCGGCGTACAGCCGATTTTGCGGTGAATATGTTCGTGGTTGTACCAATGGATCACTTCTGCAATCACCGCTTTTAACTCATCCCAAGTCGGTAATTCCCGTCGGGCTTTTTGCTGTTTTACTGTAAGCTGTTTACCGTTACTGTTGCTATATGCCAATTGGCGGGCAAGCATTTTGCGGGTTGCTTCAGGATCGGCATTTTTGCCATAATAGGTTTCAAATTGCTCCGCAATGCGTAATCCCACGGTTTTATTGAGCCTTTCGATAATGCCTCGTCCCTGTGGATTACCGGCAATCCCCGTGGCGTGATGAATCGAAAAGCGAGGCAAAATACCCGTGATTTCAGCATCTAATAGCTTATTCTTTTCCCCACCACCGTTATCAGAGTAATAAATGGCTGGCACACCGTGTGTCTGAATGCCGTGTCGTAAAGCATCAAGGACGGCAAAACCATTTTCAGCCAAGGCAAGCGACCAACCGACTATCTTGCGACTCGCCCCATCCACAATCATGGTAAGCTCCGGTGTAAACGGTCTCACGTTGTTTTTCCGTTAAGGTTTTTAATTCAACTTGGCGAAGAGCGAGTGGGGCTTTAGGTTTGGATTTCACAACCGTCACTGCAAATTTATTGCGGATTTCATCTTGTAAATGTTGTGGTAAAGAACAAAGCGCATATTCAACACCGCCACCTTTGCCAACTCTTTTTTGAGTTTTCCAATTATTCTTCTTAGCTTGATAAATAATTCCTTGCACTGAATTAGGTAAACAGGCTAAACTAAAATCAAGTAGCTCCTTGGCTGAATAGTGTGTTTTAAGGTTGTTTATGCACATAAAAACCTCTTAAACTATCTATTGGCGTATTTTTTATGGTTACGTCGTTCATAACGTGATGCCCAGATTATTTCTGCTGGAACACCTATGGCTTCTGCAATAATACGTTCACCTTTAACCCAAGGTCGGTCGAGTGCATTTTTTAATGTACCTCCGTTGCTATAACCGTGCTTTAAAGAGAGTTGGCGTAATGACCAACCTTTTTTAGCTAATGCAGCTTTGATGTCTTCACGATGCCAATCAACAGCTGTTTTTTTAGTTTCGTTTAATTCCTTCATTGGATAACCTCTCTTGTTAATCTAATGAGAATATTAAACTACAAATGTAACCATTTCAACTTTAAAAATACTCTTTTAAAGTTAAATGGTTACTTTTTAATCTATGTTTTTATAGTTACCTTTATAAGCATTTGATTTAAATGATTATTTTTGTAAATTTAAAAACTTACATGAGGTTTTTTAAAGTTATGAAGATTAAGTTTAAAAATACTTCTTTAATCGGAAATCGGATTAGGGAGGAAAGAGAAAAAATAGGGCAAAGTAGAAATGAACTAGCGGACAAGCTCGGTTTATCGCTTTCAACCCTGCAATTATGGGAAACGAACGAAAGAGAACCCCAAGCTTCAATGATTATTGCGATTGCAAAAACTTTAGGTGTTTCACCGAATTACTTATTGACCGGTGAAACAGATATAACAGCAAATGAAAAGGCTAATGACGTTAGTCATCAAACCTCTAATTCTTTGCCGAATGATAGTGATGAAAACTTTGTAGAAATTGAAGATTGCCGTGATGTTCGTATTTCTGCCGGAAATGGTGGGCTTAATGATGAATATCTGGAGTTTAACACTACTAAAGTTGAAAAAAGATGGCTGGATTCCCGTTACTTAAAGGCAAAACATTGTGCGATGTACTTAGTAAGCGGCGACAGTATGTACCCAACGTTAAAAGACGGTGAAGAAATCATTGTGGATCGTTCTAAAACAGATTTAAAGGACGGTAAGATCTTTGTATTAAATAATGAAGGGGCAATGTATGTTAAAAAGGTGCAAGTTACACCATACGGCATCATTTTAATCAGCCAAAACCCTGAATATTCCCCAATTAAGTTAGATGCCTCTGAAATGGATAACTTAATTGTAATTGGACAAGTGGTGCGTGGTTATCGTGATTTTTAAGGCGATTTCCACCACGGAAACCGCCTTTTTTCTTTGGTTAGCTTTCAAGTTAGCTTCTAAGTTAGCTTCTAAGTTAGTTTTTAAATTATCTTCTTATTCAGTTTAAACCCGTTTTAAAATTAACTTTAAAATTTTAAAACCGTTTAAAAACCACCAATCTATCAACAATTTTTATGCAAAATAAAACCCAATTTTAGCCCATTTTCAACCAATCCCCACCATTTTCATTTTTTGCATAAAATTCCCATCAAAAACCACCAAAGCCCCACCACACAAGCCCCCACCGAATTTTTTCGAGCCAAATTTTTTCTTTTTCTTTATGCAAATATTGTCACCACCCCATAATCTAGACGACATCGTGCCATTACCGCCAGCGAAACTTCCTGCTTGGGATGGCAAAATTGCCTTCCAACGTTGGTATGAAGGGGCAAGCCCACCAAAACCCAGCGATGAATTAATGCAAAAACTGGCAGCACAAGCAGGGCTAGACTGGCAAACGGGGTTGCCGTTGAAAAAATAATAAAAAATGACCGCACTTTGCTTTAAACGCTAAGCGAAAGTGCGGTTGATTTTATGGGGGAATTCGTGGTGATTCATCTTTTTTATTTAATCTTCCGGTAAAGCATTTACTACAGCCTTCACTAAGGTTGCAAGCGGGATCGCAAAAAATACCCCCCAGAACCCCCACAATCCACCAAAGATAAGAACAGAAATGATAATGATGAGAGGGTGTAAATTGACGGCTTCGGAGAACAAATAAGGCACGAGTAAATTGCCGTCCAAAAGTTGGCTTACCGCAAAGGCGATGATGATATACCAAAAGGTCGGACTAATGCCGAATTGGAATAAGGCTACAAGTGCTACGGGAATCGTTACAAGCACCGCACCAATATAGGGAACCAGTACGGAGAGCCCAACCGCAACAGATAGTAAGAGAGGATAGTTTAAGCCAAAAATTAAGAAAATCACGTAAGTGACCAAGGTGACAATTAAAATTTCTAAGAGTTTTCCATGAATGTAATTGGCAATTTGTTGTTGCATTTCCGTCCATACTTTGAAAGCAAGATGACGATTACGGGGGAAAAAACGGCTGACTCCTTGTAAAAGCTCACGCTTATCCTTCAACATAAAAAACATCATTAACGGCACGAGGAAAGCATAAATGCCAAGTGAAACGAGGTTCATTATGGAAGCTAAAGAAAGTTTGACCGCAGATTCCCCAAAGCCGAGAATTTTTTCACGAACCGAATTAAAAATAGCATCCACCATGGAATAATCAATTAATTCAGGATAATCTTCCGGTAAACTGAGTAGCCATTCATTAAGTTTATTAAACATCGCCGGTAAATCACTCAACAGGGAAATCGTTTGGTTCCAAAGCATTGGTACAAGGACTAAAAAGAAAACTGTCGCCAAACCGATAAATCCACCAAAAATGACAATGGTGGCTAGCATACGAGGAAATTTTAGATTTTTAGTCAAAAAATTAATCGGCATTTCTAATAGATAGGCAAGGACAATGGCGATCAGTAAAGGGGCAATTAAATCACCGAAAAAATAAATAGCAACAAAACCAAAGAGCAAAATTGCCAATAGTCCCATAGCCTGCGGATCACCTAAACGGCGGGTATACCAACTTTTCAACATTTCTAACATAATCAACATCCAAGTGAGCATTTTCCGCCATTATAAGTTAAAATTTCCTTTGGTTATAGCCAGCTGAAGGAAATTCTATGTCCATTATTATTTATCACAATCCTCGTTGCTCCAAAAGTCGGGAAACTTTGGCGTTATTGGAAACACAAGGTATCCATCCAAAGATCGAGCTTTATTTGCAAAAACATTATAGCGTTGCAGAATTACAACAACTTGCGGAGAAATTAGGCATCACGGATATTCGCCTGATGATGAGGGTAAAAGATGAACTTTATAAATCTTTAAATCTTGCGGATTCGACATTGACAAATGAAGATCTATTGAATGCAATCAGTGAGCATTCTGCTTTGCTTGAACGCCCTATTGTAGTGAATGGCGACAAAGCAAAAATCGGACGACCACCGGAAAGCGTTCTTGAAATTTTGTAATTTTAAGGTTTATCCGTATAATATGACCGCCGTGAAAATATCTTCACGGCTTTTTTAAGGGAAAAATTATGGCAAAAAAACAAAAAAGTGCGGTTGAAAATCAAACCGTTTATCAACATACGAGAGGTGTTGTAAGGGATAATGCGATGATGGCATTATTACACGACAAGTTATTCCGTCAGCGTATTGAGAAAAAACGTAAAGGGAAAGGTAGTTACCAACGAAAAGCAAAACACGTAGGGAAATTTTTTGAAAAGCCCGATTATAAATTTTTTGGTTACAGAAACTTTATAATCGGGTTTTTCTTAAGTTAAAAACGCAATATGAGGTAAAAAATGTCAAATAAAACAGAAATATTATTCAATACAACATGGAATGTACGCATTAGTGATCCGGGTGAAGAAGGCACACACAGCCATTTTTTTGAAACAGTTTATTTAACCCTGACGGCACATTTTGAAGAAAATAGAATTCGCTATGAATTTGTTCGTAGAGTGGAAGATCAAATTAAAATCCAGCGCTCATTTACAGAATTAAATGAATTATTTAAGTTTTTGGGCGATTATTTAGATGCGGTCTCTCTTGGTGTACTGGGGGTAAAAATTGGCAACCTCGGTGTTAATGCGGAATAGTGTATTTTAGGAAACGAAAGAGGGAGGCTCTAAACCGCCCCTGACAAAACAATCATATATAGAAGATCAGATTAAATCTGACAAATCACAATAAAAAGTGAGCGTTTCCCGTTTAGAATATGAGTGTCAAATTCAATCTAAACAAAAAAAGGAAACGCTCATGTTTTATTCCCCCCTCATTAAACACAAGAGCGGTTTGCTTAATTTCACCGAAGAATTGAGTAATACTTTCCAGAGAATAGACTTCATCACGATAGATAAATAAGATCACATCCGCATCTTGCTCTAACGAAACGAATTCGCGTAAATCTGAATTGACTGAGCGTTTATTCGCCCGTTGTTCCAGGCTTCTATTTAATTGGGATAGTGCATAAATAGGACATTCCAACTCTTTCACTAATACCTTTAATGCACTGGAAATTTGGGTAATTTCTAGATGAGGATTTTCTTGCTTGCCCGTGCTACGCATTAAGAAGGTTTTTTAAACCGTATGGAAAGGAGGGCACAATTTCCGGGTTATCAACAAGGTTTACAAAAAGTAATCGATATAGAAAAAGAGGCTACAGATCTTGCTAATCAAAATAAGTTAAATGAAGCAAAAGAGAAACTTGGTGAAATGCCGGAATTAAGAAAGATGTATCATACGTTATATAATATAGTTTCCTGTTATTTTATGTAATTTTTTGATCTAAAAATCTCATCAAGCATCTCTTGAAATTATCCCTGTAATGATGTTAAATCTGCACGTATTATAAGGTTATTAAATTAGTTATATTTTAAGGATTTTATGTGTCAATTACTTGGTATGAATTGTAATACACCAACAGATATTGTCTTTTCCTTTGAAGGTTTTCGGCGTCGTGCCGGTTTAACAGATTGCCATTCCGATGGCTTTGGTATTGCCTTTTTTGAAGGACGTGGTGTGCGTATTTTTCGTGATAATCGTCCTGCCTCCCATTCGCCTATAGCAGATTGCGTGAAACAATATAATATTAAATCACTTAACGTTATTGCGCATATTCGTAAGGCAACACAAGGTGAAGTGAATATTGAAAATACTCATCCTTTTATACGTGAAATTTGGGGTGAAAATTGGGTATTTGCCCATAATGGTAATTTAAAAGATTTGCCGGATATGTCGGAAAGTTTTTGTCAACCTATCGGTTCGACAGATTCCGAAACGGCCTTCTGTTATATGGCAGAATATCTAAAAAACCGCTTTCGTAAAAAACCGACAGAAACACAAATTTTTGAGGCGATTCAGGATGTCACCAAAGAGCTTGTTGCTCATGGAACATTCAACTTTATCCTCTCTAATGGTGAATGGATGATTGCTCACTGTTCGACTAACTTGCATTATCTAACTCGTAAAGCGCCTTTTGGTAAAGCGCATCGAATTGATGATGATGGTGTGATTGATTTTAATGATTACGCAAAGGAAGGGGATAAGGTTACTATTATCACCACTTTTCCTCTTACCAAAGATGAATCTTGGACCAAAATGGAAAATGGTGGCTTTGTATTCTTTAAGGAAGGGGATAAGGTGGCAGAAGTTATCGGTGTTGCAAAACAAGTGGAAGATGATGGTACACTTGGATTACATAAAGCCGCTTAATTCTTAAACAATTTTAACTTAAGAATTTAACATCAACTTAGAATTATAAGTATAAAAATCGCGATAACATACAATTTAAAATAAAACGTTCAACGATGTAAAATTCGAATTTTGAGAATCGAAATTCAAAAATTCAGGGAGAGCAAATCCACCTCCAAGGTGGATTTCTGGTTCTGAATGGAGTATCGGTTTTACGCCATCATTCTCGTAATCTGTTCAAAATTTGGGCTTGGTGCCAAGTTATAAGCGATAATTTCGCTGTTAAACAGGTCTTTAATTGGTGATAAATAAAGTTTGACTTCAGCACATTTAAACTCACTGACATCTGTTAGCCATTTCTCATTCGGTGCAAGTGCAACAAAATTTCGCTGTAAAAGATTGTCGGCGATATGCCCTACTTCACCTTGATAGGAACGATATTTCCGTTGTTTGCATTTTCTCTTTAATCCCAATTTATGCATAATGGATTGCTCTCTTTTGTGATTGATGCTCATCGTTTTTCTTAATGCTAATGTCACTCAACGATAGTCATAGCAACCATTATTTTCATGATAAATCCGTTCTATTTCTTGCAGAATAAAGGTTTTTTCGCTACTTGAGGTTTTAAGTGATAAAAGAAAACACTTCATGCTAACCCAATTAAACGGAGTAACAACTCAAGTGGAAAGTGAATACGGCAAGGCTTTTATGATTTCTGCCTTTTCTCCATTTTTTGTTGGTTGAGTTCCCGCCACTTTTTTAAGATGGCATTCTCCGCTTCAAGCTCTAAAATTCGGTAACGCAAACGTTCTTCTTCTGTTTTGGGCGGTGGTGACATTTCCTATAGAATAGTGCCTATTTTTAACGGCTTGTATGACGGTTAATTCAAATTCAGGAGAATAGATTTGTTTGTGTTTAGTATCGTTAAGCCATTGATTCCACAGTGATTAAATCGGGTAATCCAAAATCTTAACGTCCCCTCTTTGAGATGAAATTCGATCGCTTGCTGCTTGAAAAGTGGGTTATATTTAGTCATAAAAAATCTGCACCTTAGTGAGTTGGACGATTAGTCCAATTTTTGGGGCTGGTTATTTTGACCGCACTTTTTTGCTTTTTTAACTTGCCAAAAAATGAAAAATCTCTAAAATGAACGCTCGTTCATTCAGGGGCTGAAAGGCACTCTTTTTTATTTTCAAACCTAAGACTTTTTTATGTATGCGGCACGTTAAAACAGATCTTGCCGAGCAAATTTTTATGGCAGTGGACTGCCTCATGGCAAGAGAGGGGTTAAATCACCTTTCGATGCAAAAATTGGCCAAAGAAGCCAAGGTTGCTGTGGGAACGATTTATCTTTATTTTAAAGATAAAGATGAATTGTTAGAACAATTCGCTCGGCGTGTGTTTTCGCTCTTTGTAGCGGCACTTGAGAAGGATTTTGATGAAGCAGAATCCTTTTTTGAACAATATGGACGAATGTGGTGGAACATTTGGCTATTTTTACAAGAAAATCCCACGATTTTATCAAACTTGAATCAGTATCAGTCTTTACCTCATTTTACTGACCTTTGTCGAGAAATTGATAATAGTTGTTGGGATCGTTTTTGTTTGCAAGGGAAAGCAGCGGATGAATTAGCTGATTTACCAAATGATGTGCTTTTCCAATTGAGTTTAAAAACCGCAATGACGATGGCATCGGATATGAAGTTTTTAAATGTGGAACTCACTCATGAAATTTTAGAATCTGTGATTGAACGCTCTTGGCGGGCAATTCAGAAATAAGCATTATTTTGTATTATGGAGTTTTAAACAAATGAGTCAAACTCAAACAGCTCGACCAAAACGCTCACATGTTTTCGTTATGAAAATTGTTTTAGTGGTGTTTGTTTTAATTTTTGCCGGTGTGATCGGTTTTAATGTGTTACGCAGTATTATGATCGGTAAAGCCATTGCCAATATGCCGGAAGCCTCAAGTCC
Organism: Rodentibacter rarus; assembly: GCF_001998965.1. Classification (GTDB taxonomy): domain Bacteria; phylum Pseudomonadota; class Gammaproteobacteria; order Enterobacterales; family Pasteurellaceae; genus Rodentibacter; species Rodentibacter rarus. The sequence goes on along the minus strand of NZ_MLHJ01000100.1, from coordinate 16,566 downwards.
GGTGACGGCAGTGGAAGTGAAAGCAAGTGAGTGGACACCAGTGATTAATACCACAGGGCTTGTGCGTCCAAATCAGGGGGCAATGCTCAGTGCGCAAAATGCAGGAACCGTGTCTAAGGTTTTTGTTCAGAATGGACAAATGGTGAAAAAAGGCGATTTGTTGGTTGAACTGGATAGCTCGGTTGAGCGTGCAAGCCTTCAAGCGGCACAAGCCCAACTTCCGGCATTGCGTCAAACCTATCAACGTTATGCCAATTTATTATCAAGCAGTGCAGTTTCCCGTCAAGAAGTGGATAATGCGAAATCCGCTTATGATGCGCAAGTGGCGAATATTGAATCCCTAAAAGCCACTATTGAGCGCCGTCAAATTGTGGCACCATTTGATGGCAAAGCCGGTATTGTCAAAGTCAATGTCGGTCAATATGTGAATATTGGTACAGAAATTGTGCGTGTAGAAGATACCAGTTCGATGAAAATTGATTTTGCCATTTCACAAAATGAGTTAGACAGATTACATCTTGGTCAGCGTGTTACGGCAACCACCGATGCCCGCCAAGGCGAAACTTTCTCTGCCCGCATTACAGCTATTGAACCGGCAATTAATTCATCCACCGGTTTAGTGGATATTCAAGCGACTTTTGATCCCGAAGATGGACGTAAATTACTTTCCGGTATGTTCTCTCGTTTGCGTATTGCTTTACCGACAGAAACCAATCAAATCGTCGTACCACAAGTGGCGGTGAGCTATAACATGTACGGTGAAATTTCTTATTTGTTAGCGCCTTTATCTGAAGAAGATAAAGCCAAATTTGCCGACAACCCGAAATTAGACAACCTCTATCGTGCAAAACAAATCACGGTATTTACTAAAGACCGTCAAGGAATTTATTCCCAGTTACAAGGCGATGAAGTGAAAGTAGGCGATAAAATTATTACCGGTGGTCAACAAGGTATTGGTAATGGTAGCCTTGTTGAATGGATCAAAAAAGACATCGTTGGTGGAACCGAACCTGCGAAGAAAACCAATCTCTAATAGGCTAGGAAATACGAATGAAATTTACAGATATATTTATTCGTCGCCCTGTTTTAGCGATCTCGATCAGTTTGCTTATCATTATTTTAGGTTTGCAGGCGGTGTCGAAATTGGCAGTGCGTGAATATCCTAAAATGACAACAACGGTGATTACCGTCACCACCGCTTATCCCGGGGCGGATGCGAACCTCATTCAAGCATTCGTTACTTCTAAATTGGAAGAGTCCATCGCTCAGGCGGATAATATTGACTATATGTCCTCATCAAGTGCGCCAAGTTCTTCAACGATTACCGTAAAAATGAAATTAAATACGGATCCGGCGGGGGCATTGGCCGATGTATTGGCAAAAGTGAATGCGGTGCGTTCGGAGTTGCCTAGTGGTATTGAAGATCCTACCGTGGCGTCCTCATCAGGGGGAACGGGGATTATGTATATTAGTTTCCGTTCTAACAAGTTAGATTCTAGCCAAGTGACGGACTATATCAACCGTGTGGTGAAACCTCAGTTCTTTACTATTGAAGGGGTGGCGGAAGTTCAAATCTTTGGCGCGGCGGAATATGCGATGCGTATTTGGTTAGATCCGCAAAAAATGGCGGCGCAAAATCTTTCCGCTTCACAGGTGATGTCTGCGCTCTCTGCCAATAACATTCAAACGGCAGCTGGGAGTGATAACGGTTATTATGTGAGCTATCGTAATAAAGTGGAAACCACCACAAAATCGGTAGAGCAGTTGGGTAATTTGATTGTCGCTTCCAATGGCGATGATTTAGTGCGTTTGCGTGATATTGCTACCGTTGAACTCAATAAAGAAAGTGATAATTCACGAGCGACTGCAAACGGTGGGGAATCGGTGGTATTGGGGATCAATCCGACCTCTTCTGCGAACCCATTGACGGTGGCTGAGAAAATCCGTCCGCTTTACGCCAGTATTCTAAAACAGCTTCCAGACAGTATGGAATCGGATATTCTTTACGATCGTACCATTGCGATTAATAGCTCAATTAATGAGGTAATCAAAACGATTGTGGAAGCAACGGTGATCGTATTGGTGGTGATTTTGATGTTTATCGGTTCACTGCGTGCCATTATCATCCCAGTTCTCACCATTCCGATTTCATTGATCGGGGTGCTGATGATGTTACAAAGTTTAGATTTTTCGATTAACTTGATGACATTATTGGCGTTGATCCTTGCCATCGGTTTGGTGGTGGACGATGCGATTGTGGTCTTGGAAAACGTTGACCGTCATATTAAAGAAGGGGAAGCGCCATTCCGAGCGGCGATTATCGGTACTCGTGAAATTGCGCTACCTGTCATTTCCATGACGATTTCATTAATTGCGGTTTATTCGCCAATGGCATTGATGGGCGGCATTACAGGTACACTCTTTAAAGAGTTTGCCCTCACTCTTGCCGGTTCGGTATTTATTTCCGGTGTGGTGGCGTTAACCCTTTCACCGATGATGACCAGCAAATTACTGAAATCCAATGCTGAGCCGACATGGATGGAACGTAAAGTAGAACACACCCTATCGAAAATGAATAACCTGTATAACTACATGTTGGATATTGTGATGCACAATCGCAAATCCATGGTGGTGTTTGCCGTGGCGATTTTTGCCACATTACCGTTCCTCTTTAACTCGCTTTCCAGTGAATTAACACCGAACGAGGATAAAGGTGCGTTTATTGCCATTGGTTCAGCCCCTTCTAATGTGAATGTGGATTATATCCAAGATGCCATGACCCCTTATATGAAAACTGTGATGGATACACCGGAGGTGTGGTTTGGTATGAGTATTGCCGGTGCACCAAGTTCTAACCAATCTCTTAACATTGTGACGTTAAAGGATTGGAAGGAGCGTTCACGCAAGCAACCGGAAATTATGAACGAGTTGAATGCCAAGGCAAAATCCATTCCTGAAGTGTCGGTTTCTGCTTTCAACTTCCCTGAAATTGATACAGGGGAGCAAGGCCCGCCGGTTGCCATTGTGTTAAAAACCGCACAGGATTATAACGCCTTAGCCAATACGGCTGAGAAGTTTTTAGAAGCGATGCGGACATCAGGCAAGTTTGTTTATACCAATCTTGATTTGAAATACGACACCGCACAAATGACCATTTCGGTGGATAAAGAAAAAGCCGGAACCTATGGTATTACAATGCAGCAAATCAGTAATACTTTAGGCAGTTTCCTCTCCGGTGCCACCATTACCCGTGTGGATATTGATGGGCGGGCTTATAAAGTGATTTCGCAAGTAAAACGTGATGATCGCCTCTCGCCGGAAAGTTTCAAAAATTACTACCTCACGGCAAGTAACGGGGAATCGGTGCCATTAAGTAGTTTAATTAGCATGAAATTGGAAACCCAACCGACTTCTTTACCACGTTTTAGCCAGTTAAATGCGGCGACAATTCAAGCTGTACCAATGCCGGGCACCTCCACCGGGGATGCCGTGGCATGGTTACAACAACATGCCGATACCACTTTACCGCAGGGCTATACTTACGATTTCCGTTCGGAATCCCGTCAGTTGGTGCAAGAAGGAAATGCGTTGGCAATTACCTTTGCCCTCGCTGTGGTTATCATCTTCTTAGTATTGGCTATTCAGTTTGAATCAATACGCGATCCAATGGTGATTATGATTTCGGTTCCTTTGGCGGTAAGTGGTGCATTATTGACCTTAAACTTCTTGTCATTCTTTGGTATTTCAGGCACAACCTTGAATATTTACTCACAAGTGGGATTAATTACCTTGGTGGGCTTGATTACCAAACACGGTATTTTGATGTGTGAAGTGGCGAAAGAAGAGCAATTATTGCATGGTAAAAACCGTATTGAGGCGATTACTGCGGCGGCTAAAGTGCGTTTACGTCCAATTTTGATGACAACCGCAGCGATGGTGGCCGGTCTTATTCCATTGCTTTATGCAACAGGGGCAGGTGCGGTATCTCGCTTTAGTATTGGTATTGTGATTGTAGCCGGTTTATCTATCGGAACTATCTTCACCTTGTTTGTTCTTCCGGTCATTTATAGTTATGTGGCAACGGAACACAAACCATTACCGGTTTTTGAAGAAAATGAAAGCAAAGCCGCGCATTAATAAAATGCTTTAAAATTCAACCGCACTTTGGGAAACGAAAGTGCGGTTTTGTTTTTTTGCAGAAGATGCTATTTCTATGCTAGGCCGATAAAAAACCGCACCTTAAAAGTGCGGTCAATTTTGCAAAAGTTTTTATTTTTTTGATGCTTCGTAAAGTTTCATCGCCTCTGGTAGCAAACGGCGTAGGTTTTCTTGACGATCTTCATCGGTCGGGTGGGTGGAGGCCAAGGCATCTAATGTCCCTTTGGAACCGCCGGAGGCTTTTCTCATTTTATCCCATAATCCCGGGGCAAATTGTGGATTAAAGCCCGATTTTGCCATCAGTAATAAACCGACTTCATCGGCTTCGGTTTCCGCACTACGGGAGTAAGGCTTATCTAATGCAAAATCTTTGGTTAATCCCACGGCAATGCCACTAAGATCCGAACCGATGACCGTAGAAAGGGCAATATGACCCAATTGTGCCGCAATGCCGGTCGCCATACCGAAATTCGCTTTTGCCTTACCATGCTCTTTTAAGGCATGTGCCATTTCGTGCCCCATGACGGTGGCAATTTCATCATCGTTGAGCTTTAAGGTATCCACTAACCCCGTATAAAAGGCCATTTTCCCGCCCGGCATAGCCCAAGCATTTAATTCTTTGGATTTAATGACGGTAATCTGCCAGTTAAAAGGTTGGCCGGTTTGGTTTTCTTTATTGGCATAAGGCACCATTTTGTTGAAAATGCGATGAATACGTTTTGCCGTTTGAGAGGTGGTATCTACCGCTCCTTGGGTGCGAATTTTGCCCATTTCTTGGGCATAGCTTGAGGCCGCTTGTTGATTAATGGAAGCGGAATCTGCACAGGCATTAAGCACTAATGCGGCGACAGAAGCAAAGGCAAACGATTTGATGTATTTTTTCATTTTTAATTCCTCTTATAGGTATCAACTTTAGAGATAACAAAATTATAAGAAAAGTCCGATCACCTTGTCTAATAAAAAACCATTGAGTTTTTAATTTGCACTATTATAATAGTGCAAATTTTACTTTAGAGAATAGATTATGACACAACAAAAATCCCCTTCTTTATTAGGCGGTGCCATGATTATTGCCGGTACGGCCATTGGTGCAGGTATGTTGGCTAACCCCACTTCAACCGCAGGCGTTTGGTTTATCGGTTCACTTCTTGCGCTGATTTATACTTGGTTTTGTATGACCACTTCCGGTTTAATGATTTTAGAAGCCAACCTGCATTATCCCACAGGGGCAAGTTTCGATACTATTGTCAAAGATCTGCTTGGTAAAGGTTGGAATGTGGTTAATGGGTTATCTGTTGCCTTTGTGCTTTATATTTTAACCTATGCCTATATCACCTCAGGGGGCGGTATTACACAAAATTTATTCAATCAGTTGTTGAGTAGTAGCGAAAATGCGGTTGATATTGGGCGGACTTCCGGCTCGCTGATTTTTTGCTTAGTTTTAGCGGCATTTGTCTGGCTTTCAACCAAAGCGGTCGATCGTTTTACCACGATATTAATTGGTGGGATGGTTATCGCCTTTTTTCTTTCTACCGCAGGTTTACTCAGCTCAGTAAAAACAGCAGTTTTATTTAATACGGTGGCACAAGGCGAGCAGCAATATCTACCTTATTTATTGACTGCACTGCCGGTGTGTTTGGTTTCCTTCGGTTTCCACGGCAATGTACCAAGTCTTGTGAAATATTATCAACGTGATAGCAATCGGGTGATGAAAGCCATTTTCACCGGTACCGGTTTGGCACTCATTATCTATATCCTCTGGCAGCTTGCGATTCAAGGCAATTTACCTCGTGCAGAATTTGCCCCGGTGATTGAAAAAGGCGGTGATGTTTCCGCATTACTTGAAGCATTACGCCGCTATATTGAAACGGATTATATTGCAGTCATGTTGAATTTCTTTGCTTATATGGCAATTGCCAGTTCTTTTCTTGGGGTGACATTAGGATTGTTCGACTATATCGCGGATTTATTGAAATTTGACGACAGCCTAATGGGAAGAACAAAAACCACTTTGATCACCTTTTTACCCCCTTTATTGTTAAGCCTCCAATTCCCTTATGGTTTTGTGATCGCCATTGGTTATGCGGGCCTGGCGGCAACAATTTGGGCGGCTATCGTGCCGGCCTTGCTTGCGAAAGCAAGCCGTCAAAAATTCCCGAATGCCACTTATCGGGTTTATGGTGGCAATGCGATGATTGGTTTTATTATCCTCTTTGGTGTGCTTAATATTGTGGCACAAGTGGGCGCTAATTTAGGCTGGTTTGCAAGTTTTATGGGATAATCCTATCCCGTTGTATTCTAAGGGCGTAGGATACGCCCTTTTACATTTTGGCTTTCACCAACAGGAATTATCCATGAAGAACAGCACTAGTGTTTATGATAGGGAAAACTTCTTTGAGCGTTATCAACAGCTTCGTGAAAACCCGATGAGTTTGAATGAAATCGTAGAAAAACCGACAATGCTTTCTCTTTTGCCCGATCTTCAAGGCAAAACGTTATTGGATCTTGGTTGTGGTAGCGGTGGGCATTTAGCACTTTACTTGGAGCGGGGCGCAAGGGCAGTAGTGGGAATGGATTTATCTGCCAATATGTTAAAACAAGCACAAACAGATTTGGAAAAGTGCGGTCAATTTCACGGGCGTTTTTCTTTATATCAACTTGCAATGGAAAACCTTGCGGATTTACCTGAGGAAAATTTTGATGTCATCACCAGCTCTTTTGCTTTTCATTATGTGCAGGATTTTCCGGCGTTGTTAATGGCGATTTTCAAAAAATTAAAACCAAAGGGAACATTGGTGTTTTCTCAAGAACACCCCATCACCACTTGCCATAAAATGGGAGAGCGTTGGGAAAAAGATGAAAACAAACAACAGGTGGCATACCGATTGAACCATTATCGCGATGAAGGTGAGCGGGAAAGAAATTGGTTTAAACAGCCTTTTAAAACCTATCACCGCACTACTGCTACTATTATTAATCATATTATTTCGGCAGGTTTTCAAATTGAACAGATGGCCGAACCCATGTTGGCGGATCAAGTGCAATGGCACGCTGAATTTAAAGATTTACAGCATCGTCCGGTGTTGTTATTTATCAAAGCTCAAAAAAGATAAGGGAAAAAATGACAAATCCAATTCGTCCTCTTGATATTTTATTAGCCTCAATGAAGCCAACCTTAAATGAGGGAATTTATTATTTTTCCACGTTAAAGCCCGAACAGCATCTCCCCCTACCGGAATTGATCGCAACCATAAGGGAAAAAGAAGGATTATCGGTGATTGTGAGTGAAAAAACAGTAAAAGATTATGGTCTTGATGCGCAATTTAAGACCGCTTGGATTACGCTTAGCGTACATTCCGATTTAGCAGCGGTAGGATTAACTGCGGCTTTTTCTAAAGCCTTGGGTGAGGGGGGCGTGAGTTGCAATGTCGTGGCGGGGAATTTTCATGATCATATTTTTGTTCCTTATGAACAGGCTGATTTAGCGATGTCAATATTACAGACTTTGCAACGAGCCTCCTTGATGAAATAGATAAAAATAAACTAGAATTTAACCGCACTTTATGGTATAAATCGCACCGCTCTTTTTTCCGTAAAAAAGAGTGAATTTTTAACTTAAATAACACACACATATCATTAAGGCTTCATCGGGGTGCCAAACGGTCGATGAGCTGATATGTGGAGGCTCAACCCCAAATAAAAGGAAAATATTATGGCACAAGTTTCAATGCGTGAAATGATCAACGCAGGCGTACACTTCGGACACCAAACTCGTTACTGGAACCCACAAATGAAACCTTTCATTTTTGGTGCGCGTAACGGTGTTCACATCATCAACCTTGAAAAAACCTTACCTTTATTTAACGAGGCATTAGCTGAATTAACGCGTATTGCGAGCAATAACGGTAAAATTTTATTCGTGGGTACAAAACGTGCGGCATCAGAGGCAGTGCAAGCTGCAGCATTAGACTGTCAACAATATTATGTTAACCACCGTTGGTTAGGTGGTATGTTGACTAACTGGAAAACAGTTCGTCAATCAATTAAACGTTTAAAAGATTTAGAAGCACAATCTCAAGACGGTACTTTCGACAAATTAACCAAAAAAGAAGCGTTAATGCGTAGCCGTGAGATGGAAAAACTTGAATTAAGCCTTGGCGGTATCAAAGATATGGGCGGTTTACCGGATGCATTATTTGTTATCGGTGCAGACCACGAACATATCGCAGTGAAAGAAGCCAATAATCTTGGTATCCCTGTTTTTGCTATCGTTGATACCAACTCCACACCGGCCGGTGTTGATTTTGTTATCCCGGGTAACGATGATGCGACCCGTGCAATCCAACTTTACTTAACTGCCGCTGCGGCAGCAGTAAAAGAAGGTCGTGGTAACGAAGCGGCTGTTGCGGAAGAATTAGCCGCTGCGGATGCAGAATAATTCAAGTTATCAAAATAAGGCATAGCCCTTATTAATCAAAACGATTAATTGGCACAGGGGCGAGAAATTGCCCCTGTATTTTTATCTAAAAAGTGTGGCGAAAATGACCGCACTTTCAGACAGAGGATTGGAAAAATGGCTGAAATTACAGCAGCATTAGTTAAAGAACTTCGTGAACGTACCGGTGCAGGTATGATGGAATGTAAAAAAGCATTGGTTGAAGCTAACGGTGATATTGAGTTAGCCATTGACAACATGCGTAAATCCGGTCAAGCAAAAGCAGCGAAAAAAGCAGGTCGTGTGGCAGCTGAAGGTGTTATCATCGCACGCGTTGAAGCCGGTTTCGGTGTGTTAATTGAAATGAACTGTGAAACAGACTTCGTGGCAAAAGATGCGGGTTTCTTAGGTTTAGCCAATGAAGTGGCAGATTACGCTGCGGCAAATAAAGGTACGACTATTGAGCAACTACAAGCACAATTTGAAGAAAAACGTGCAGCATTAGTGGCGAAAATCGGTGAAAACATGACAATTCGCCGTGTTGCTTACCTTGAAGGCAATGTGATCGCACAATACTTACACGGTGCGAAAATTGGTGTATTAGTGGCGGGTGAAGGTTCTGCTGAAGAATTGAAAAAAGTGGCTATGCACGTTGCGGCATCTAAACCTGAATTCGTTAATCCGGAAGATGTTTCTGCTGAAGTGGTTGAACACGAGCGTCAAATTCAAATCGACATCGCTATCAATTCTGGTAAACCAAAAGAAATCGCAGAAAAAATGGTTGAAGGCCGCATGAAGAAATTCACCGGTGAAGTGTCTTTAACCGGTCAAGCATTCGTGATGGATCCATCTCAAACTGTTGGCGACTACTTAAAATCAGTGAATACCAAAGTGACTAACTTCATTCGTTTAGAAGTGGGTGAAGGTATTGAGAAAGTCGAAGAAGATTTCGCTGCAGAAGTGGCAAAAATCACTGGCGGTAGTGCTTAATTTCTCTTGTTTTTGGGATGTAAAATCTGATATTGATTTACTCTTGAAAATATTAATTTCACTTAAGGGCTAGGTCTTATTTCTGTGGCTTAGTCCTTTTCCATTCCGATACCCTTTCCCTTTTCTTTAAACTGCAATCGGCTCTTTTGATAAATTCCCTCTTACTATTTGGTACTCACTTAGTAACAGGAGCTTATATAGAAAAATAAAACTAGGATATTGTATGGGTTGTAAAAGAGAAGATTAAATCTGACAAATCAAAATAAAAAGTGAGCGTTTCCCATTTAGAATGTTACATTTCCCAAGCTTACAAAATTATGGGAATGCGCCAAGATACCTTCTACCGTTATCAACAAGCAGTTGAAGAAGGTGGTGTGGAGGCGCTACTCAATCAAAACCGACGTGTCCCTAATATTAAGAATCAAGTAAATGAAAAAGTCAAAAAAGCCGTGGTGCAGTTTGCTTTGGATAATCCCGCATTCGGACAGGTTCGAGTCAGTAATGAACTACGTGAACAGGGAATTTTTTCGGCTAGCGCTGTTTGCTCTACTTGACTCAGACACAATCTGGCGAATTTCAAACAAAGATTGACCGCACTTGAGAAGCAGGTTTCCGAGCAAGATATTATTTTCAATGAATCTCAAGTGCAAGCCTTAGAGCGTAAAAAGGAAGAGGATATCACTTGTGGTGAAATTAAAACAGCCTACCCGGACCTATTTGGGAGCTCAAAATACCTCCTATGTTGGCAATTTTAAAGGCGTTGGACGCCTTTATCAGCAATTCATATCAAATTTTGCTGGAGAGGGAAATATTTAAATTTATTCTACTTATCTACTTAATAAACAAATTTTACCGGAAATTAAAGAAAACAACGGTTGGATTAAGTGTTCGGAAGAATTACCAAAAGTACTTGATCATTACGGGTTTGAACGTAGTGATGTTTTGGTGTTGATGAACCCGATGATGAAACTTATGTATGAGCTTATATGGTTCAAGGTAATCGGTTTTATGGCTTTAATGGAGAGTGTAGGAAAATAACACATTGGCGTCTATTACCGCTCCCTCCGAATTCATGAAGAACCCATTTACAGCCTATTTGCCACATAAGTGGGCTGAATAATGTGTTTTAAACCGAACTTTAAAGGAAGTAAAATCAATGGTTAATCGCAAAAGTTTAATGGCTAAAATCCATATTGGTAAAACTCAGTTGCGGTTAGATGAGGAAACCTATCGCCAATGACTTCTCAATACTACGGGCAAAGCAAGTTGTGCCTTGATGAATGAGGAAGAATTACAGCTAGTATTGAATGCCATGAAACAGAAAGGCTTTAAAGTGCGGTCAACATTTTGGGAAAATCGTGCCACACCTCGGGAAGATAAGAAAATTTATCTGGCAAAAATTACCGCACTTTTAGCCAAACACGGTTTGCCAAAGGAATACGCGGACAGCATTTCTAAACGTTCCTTTAAAGTAGATTTTGTGCATTGGTTACCCCCTTAGCACTTGAAACAAGGTGGTGCAACTGCTGGCAGTGTATGATCGCCATCAACATAAATCGTAAAATATTTTGCATAAATGGGCAATTAAACCTTGATTTCTGATTAAAAAAGTTTAATTTTACGCCCAGGGGCGAAAACTCAACACAAAACGGAAGGCAAAACCGTTATTTCGTGCTATTTTTTGCCTGAATGTCAGAAAACTTTGAGTTTCAGAACATTCGTGCGGAAAAGCTTAAATTTATCTAAACAATGGTTGGGAGTGTGGCTAATACAGCACTCGAGAGGGAAATAAGCCCAGTTGATTTTGTGCAACTTTTCGGCTCCCTACCGACCTTTATAGGGGCTTTCTCGAAAAGGAAACACAAAATGACACAATTCAACATTACAACCTTTAATGGTTCACTTCAAAATCAATCCGTTTAATTAATGTACGTGACCTTCATCAATCATTAAGCATTAAAACTCGCTTTGATATTTGGATCAATCGCCGTTTAACCGATAGCCCATTTAAAGAAAATGTTGATTTTATCTAGGTGATCAAATTTGAACACGTCGATAGAGGCTTTTTCAGTAGCCGTGAAATCGAGATCAAAGACTATCACTTCACCCTCAATACCGCTAAGCATTTATGCTTAATGGAAAACAGCGAAATCGGTTATCAAATCCGTCAACAGTTTCTTGAAAATGACAATAAGGCAAGGGCAGAACTTCTCCGCTTAAAACAACAATTAATGGCAATTCCGGCTTTTCTACGCAATAACTCCAATGAAATTGCACGCCTACAAAAACAAGCCCAACAAGCCTTGTTTGCAGCCTATCCAGAAGTAAAAAAATTATTTTATACCGTGATATGGGGTTGGAGAACCGTGAAATCGACAAATTATTAGACTTGGGCAAACACTCCCTTGAATTGCGGTTGCGAAAACTCTTTGATTTGGGTTTGTTGCAACGCAAAAGCTGTAATCAACCCAACCAGTTGGCGTCATTTACATAAGGAGGTGAAGATGAATACTTTGGCTATCAAGATAAATAGAAGATATTCGCAGTGATTTGGGCGGATTGCAATGTGTTCTCCATTTGCTGGAAATCACCGCCAATATCGATGATACCTTGAGTTATCAGCAGTTGGCAGGCTTAATAGGTGTGTTTGTGGTGGTGTTGGATTGGCATGCGGAGGAGATGCAGGGTTTATTAAACCTGACCGAATAAACTAAAAGCAAGAAAAAGCCCCTTATGGGGCTTTTATTATAGGTCATCTTTTAACTTGTTATTCTGTAATTTTAGATAATTCCGATCAAAATCTTTACCATAGATTAAGAAATCCTCTTCATTGGCATTACCATCATACACAGCCCTAAATGTAATTGAACCATCTTCAAAGATAAAATCAAAAGGCATATTAGGCTTTTGATCTCTTAATTCCTTTGTAGATGGACGAGATAACACTTTGTATTTTTCCATTAATTTTGTCAGTGTTCCACCAGCCATTTCTGTAGGTACTTGAATAAATATATTTTTCAATTTATCATCAATGAAAAGCAATCCAACCCCAGTATTTGTGCCCCCAAAAGTAAAATCATCACAAGCTAAAAAACCATCATCTTTGTACCATTGACACTTATGCACTTCCCTAGCTTCTTTTTCTGTCATTTCAAATTTCCAATTTTTATAGCCATCTACGGCAAAACTTGATGTCGATATTGTAAAGGCAATACCCATAAGAGCTGATTTAACTAATTTCATAACAATTTCCTTTAGGTTGTAGATTTATATCATCGTAACAGAAAATAAGAAAATTTTCCCTCTAAAATTCCTAACTTTTAAAAATCCCATGTTAAATTGCGCCAAAATGTGATTTGACAGGGGGGGGATTATGCAGTCTCAATTTGAACGTGTTGCCGATTGTCTGCCGGAGGTGGTGCTGGAAATGGTGGAACCGGTCAGGTTTAATGATGTAGAGAAAATTGTTCATCTATTTGGCAGGGTGAACTTTCTTTTTTCTGATGGTAAGGTATATTTTCCTAAGCTCAAAGCCTTAATTGGGTTGGAAAGTGCGGTGAAATTGCTCCGTTATTTTAAATCAGAGCGGGTCTATATTCCCCGTTGTGAAGTGGCATTGTGTTTATTGCGCAATGGGTGGCTATCCGCCAGTCTGATTATTCAAAGACGGATGGCTATTTAGATGGTGTGGAAGTCATTCGTGAATCATTTCACACATTGTTGCCGAAGTTCACTGGTAATCCAAAAGCGTTGTTTGTGTTAGATCCACCTTATCTATGCACACATCAGGAAAGCTACTTATTTTGACTTGATTGATTTCTTGCGGTTAGTGAATATCACCCGACCGCCTTATATCTTTTTCAGTTCGACTAAAAGCGAATTTGTGCGGTTCATTGAGTATATGCAAGAGGATAAAGTGGATAACTGGCAGGCGTTTGAAAATGCAATGAAAATTGTGGTGAATACATCAGCAAGTTATGTGGGGAAGTATGAAGATAATATGGTTTATAAATTCTAGTATTTGAAATTTAAACGCCCTTTAATGATAATTTAAAGGGTGTTTTTGTTTTCCTTAAATGGTTGTTTATTTTGCATAAAAGTTGGAAATGGCTTATACAAAATAAAATCCTAATTTATGCAAAAAATTTTGCGAATTTATATATCTCACTGCTGAAAGATTGTTTATTCCCCCCCCCCAATACCCTACGTATCGACTTGCTAAAATTGAACAAGTCACAGGGTTATCTTCCAATAGATAGATGATGTGTTGAGTCTTTATTTAAGGACATTGTTGGAACATTGATTTGTTTAAAATCACAAAGTGTGGCAGATCATTGTTCCTCTTTTATCTTGCCAAATTTATTTCACTAGCAACGCCACAGCTTCGCAAGCGATCCCTTCTCCTCTTCCGGTGAACCCCAGTTTTTCTGTCGTTGTCGCCTTCACGTTGATTTGTTCGATATCACAGGATAAATCAGCGGCAATCACCGCCCGCATTTCATCAATATAAGGGCGCATTTTAGGAGCCTGGGCAATAATAGTGATATCCACATTCCCAATTTTATAACCTTTTTCTTGAACTTGACGGAAGGCTTCTCTTAGCAAGCCTCGGCTATCGGCATTTTTATATTGCATATCCGTATCAGGGAAAAGTTTCCCAATATCCCCCAAGGCTGCCGCCCCTAGCAGCGCATCGGTTAATGCGTGCAAGGCAACATCGCCATCAGAATGGGCGATAAATCCGGTGTGGTAAGGAATGTTAACACCGCCAATAATTAAAGGGCTGTTTTTCCCAAATGCGTGTACATCAAAACCGTGTCCAATTCTTATCATCGTTTTTTCCTTGTTAAGTAAAATTCCGCCAAGGTTAAATCTTCCGGGCGGGTCACTTTAATATTATCACTTCTTCCCACCACCAAGTGCGGTCGAAATCCGGCAAGTTCCATGGCTGACGCTTCATCCGTGATACTCTTCTTCTGTTTTAATCCATTCTCAAGGGCATTTTGTAACAAATCGATCCGGAAAAATTGGGGCGTTTGAGCCTGCCAAAGTTGTGAGCGATCTTCTGTGGTGATAATCGTACCATTTTTATCACTACGCTTGATGGTATCTGTCACCGGAATCGCAAGAATCGCCCCATTTTCATCATGGATTTCTAATAACTTATTTAAATCTGCTTCTGTTAAACAAGGTCTTGCCGCATCATGCACTAATGCCCAAGCATTTTTTTCCTCAATCACATTAAGTGCATTGAGGACGGAATTCGCCCGAGTTTCTCCCCCTTCAACAAGTTGGATTTTTTCATGGGAGAGGAAGTGAAGTTCAGCAAAATAAGGATCATTTTTACCTAATGCAACGATAATTCGATCAATGGAACGATGAGTTAGCATAATATTTAACGTATGCTCCAAAATCGTTTTGCCTAACACAGTTAAATATTGTTTGGGCTTATCCGCTTTCATTCGGCTTCCCACGCCTGCGGCAGGAATAACGGCAATAATTTTTCGTGACATTATTTATTCTCTTTCACAATGCGGTAGAACATTTCATTTTCTTTCACGAGATCGTGTTGCATTCGCGCCCGTTCTTCAATAGATTCAAATCCCTTCGTTAGCCCCTGAATTTCGGCTGAAATCATTTGATTTCTCTGTACTAATTTTTCATTTTCTGCTTTATTTTCAATGATTTGTGCTGAAACCGCTTTATAATCAAAATAACCGTTCTTACCAAACCAAAGGTCGTATTGGAAAAGTGTAAGAATCCCCACAAGTATAGCTATAACTATCCGCATAAAATTTCGTCTGTCTAATGAAAAGGCTTATAGTTTATCTTGAAATAGCGTGAAAGGCGATGGAAAAGTGCGGTCAATTTTTCTTGTGTTTTTCCATTTTTCTTATTATATGAAATAGGGTTAAACGTGATCGAAATCACAAATCCGTGAGAACCTATTGTCAATAAAATAAAAGTTCATCAAACCTCAGAGAAAACTTGCTATACTTTTTCCGCTTTTATCTTTTTTTAGGAGAAAAACCATGAAAAAAACCTTAAAAATGACCGCACTTGCCACTCTTTCTGCCATACTATTAGCCGGCTGTTCAAGCCAGATGAATTCACAAGAACAGGCGAATATGCGATTAGAACAACAAGCCGTATTAGGCTTAAACTGGATGCAAAATTCGGGTGAATATCAAGCCTTGGCTTATCAAGCTTACAATATGGCAAAAGTGGCGTTTGAGCAGGCTAAAGTCCCTAAGGGCAAGAAAAAAGCGGTGGTGGTGGATTTGGATGAAACTATGCTAGACAACAGCCCTTACGCCGGCTGGCAAGTGAAAAACAACAAACCTTTCGATAGTAAAGATTGGACCCGTTGGGTTGAAGCTCGTCAATCCCGAGCCATTCCGGGAGCGGTAGAATTTAATAACTATGTGAATGCCCATAACGGAAAAATGTTTTATGTGAGTAATCGTAAAGACAGCTCAGAAAAAGCAGGAACCATTGATGATATGAAACGCCTTGGCTTTAAAGGTGTAGAAGAATCGGTCTTTTATCTGAAAAAAGAGAAATCGCCTAAAGCCGCACGTTTTGCTGAGATTGAAAAACAAGGCTACGAAATCGTGCTTTATATAGGCGATAACTTAGACGACTTTGGTGATGCCGTTTACGGTAAATTAAACGCTGAACGCCGTGATTTTGTTGCGAAAAATCAAGCAAAATTTGGTAAAACTTATATCGTCTTACCTAATGCGAACTATGGTGGCTGGGAAGGCGGCTTAAAAAAAGATTATTTTAAAGGCGACACCCAGAGTAAGATTGACGCTCGTTTAGAAGCGATTCAAGCATGGGATGGGAAATAATCTGGTGTAATAAACAAAATGGTTGCTCAAAAGTGGGTTAAGGTCTTATAGTAACGGTATTATGTAGCAAATGCACAAAACAGAAATTTTAACCAAAACGTAGGGACACACTGCGTGTGTCCGTTATAA
>NZ_MLHJ01000010.1 GCF_001998965.1 Rodentibacter rarus | reverse complement strand
ATACTTCAATCGCTGAATTACAGGCAGAAATTGAAGAATATTTGGTGTATTACAACGAAAAACGAATTAAACTGGATTTAAAAGGATTGAGCCCGGTACAATACCGAGCTCAATATTTAAGTTAATAACCTGTCCAACTTTTAGGGGGCAGATCACTTTGTTTTGTATTCTTTTAGTACAAAATATTTTCCCTACGGCACAAAATAATGCGGTACAAAATGGCTATCGTTGCCTGTCACTGCTGTGAAATCCTCACGCAATCCTATACCGCAAGCCACATCGCCAATGACCCAAGAACCAATGACGGGATACATGCCGTCAAAATTGGGTAATTCAAATTTTTGTTGGTAAATATAGCCGGAGGTATCGTAAAATGCTGAATGTTCACTCCCTTTAGCGGCAAACTCGATGCCATTACTTTTCTCATAATAGAATACGTTCGCCCCTTCCCGACCAAGCAGCGGTTTTTTCACCCAAATCGCATTTTGGTCGGTAATATCAAATGGGTTGAAATAAGCCGGCAGTAAATTCGGGTGATTTGGATAACGCTGCCATAATTTAGCAAGTAATGCCTTGTTGCTTAATAGCATTTTCCAAGCCGGCTCAATAAAATGCGTGTTTGCAGTCGGGATATGTTGAGCAAATTCCGCGCCGCTTAACCATTCTAAAGGATAGAGTTTGAACAGCATCTCAATAGGTGCATCGTTTAAATCGACAAATTCTTTGCTTGCTTTATTATAGCCGATATCTTCCACTGCAAGTTGATGAATGTTCCACCCGGCATTGTAAGCCACATCGGCAAGATAATCTAAATTACCCCAATCTTCCCGTCCGGCTTCTTGCATAGCACTGAAATAGAAATCATTTTTTCCACTTTGTTGTTTGAGAAAGGTGAAATGTTTAAGTAACTCTTCGTGAATCCAATTAAATTGGTCACGATGATGAAGCCCTTCGATTTGCTCTAACCATTGCCATTGCACAACAGCCGCCTCTAATAAAGAGGTGGGCGTATCGGCGTTATATTCAAACATTTTCAAATTTTCGCCATCATAGCCAAAATCAAAACGGCCATATAAATAAGGCGCTTGCTTACGCCACGCATCTTCAATCAACTGCTTTTGCCAATCGGTGAAACGATAATGGGCATAATCACCCTGTTTAATTTCATTAGCAACAAAATCTAAACACATGGCGTGCAGTTCATTTGTGGTATCTTCAATGCGATCAATTTCCGCCAAAGTAAATTCATAGGCGACATTATCCGACCAATAATGAGAACCATCACTGGAAGGCAAATTGTAGTAATCAAACCCGACATCAAGCAGTTGTTTCACCATATCAGGGCGGGTTGGAAAACCGGTTACACGTTTCATATTAGCCTCCGCTACTGCGGTTTGAATTGTTTGGGCTGGTAAAACCGCCTCGTGAAACCGGTTTGCTGTTCATACTTCCTGCATTGCCTTTTACCAACATAGGTTTGCCCACAGAACGGTTGGTTTGCGGTTGGATCACCTGCCCTGTCGGGGTAGAAACCGCACGGTTACTTGGATGATAGCTTGGGCCTAAGAAATTACTGATCGCACGGGCCGCCATATACCCCATAACACCACCGGCAATCGCCGCCCCCAAGGAAGGATCACGGCTTTCGGCATTGGCCGTGGTTTCACCATTTGTATTGTTGGCGTCTGTTGTTGAGTTATTTTGATTAGCGTTTTGCCATTCATCATTGACTGTATTGGCATTTTCACCCTGATTGCGTAACCCTAAACCAGAAAGCGAATTGGTGTTTTGTTGAGGCTGGGCATGCTCATTAGCAGGCATAGCTTGTACATTTTCCGTATTTTTATCTGCCTCGCATAACTCAATTTTTTTCCAATCTGCAAGACAGTCTTCAAGAGAGTGATACACATCTCGTTGTACTTCTTCTTCCGAGCAGCCGCCTAATAAAGCCACAATGGAAAGGGTGACAAGAATTTGATTTTTCTTTTTCATAGCCATAATAATTCAGTTAAATGGTTAATTTCTAAAGTGGGTAACAGGGTTGCTTGTGGAAAATCAACGAGATGTTTATCCGATAGATTAATCCATACCGCTTGGCAACCTGCTTGAATTGCCCCCTGAACATCTGTGGTTAAATTATCGCCCACATGCAAAATTTCCTGTGACAAAACATTGAAATAGCGTGCAGTTTTATGGAACAGATCTTCATGAGGTTTTGCTCTGCCATGTTCACCTGCCCGTAAAATCAGCTCAAATTGAGATAATCCAATGCGTAAAGGATCTACATTGCCATTGGTAATAGCACAGAGTTTATAATGTGTTTTTAATTGATTTAATACCCTCAGCGATGCTTGGGGAACATCAATTTGGTGACGCCAATGTAAAAATTCTTCCATGGCGTGCGATAAAGTGCGGTCAATTTCAGCTACATTTTTTCCCTGCGCCTTTAAAAATTGGCGTAACGCCTCTTCTCGCCACTTCGTCACATCTTCGCTTAAAAGTGGATTTTCTTGTGCAATACGGTCTTTCCAATCCAACCACTCTGTTTCAAACGTTGGGCATTGACTGAGCGCTTGAGTGAATTGCACAAAGCGTGAAACCGCACGACGAATGACATCATGATTATCATAAAGGGTATCATCTAAATCAAAGCTAATGACTTTGAAAGGCTGAAGATTGCGATAAAATTTCATTTATTTGATGGTTTTCACGCCAAGCCATTGCTCGGCTTTATCGTTGGTCAGTTCTTCTCGTGTCCACAGGCTCATTAAATTCGGTTGCGGATATTTGTTACTGTTATAACCGACTAAACGGGCAAAATCAAATACCGCATGGGGATAACCGTTAATTAAAAGCAAAGCTAAATAACCGCTTTCATCCCAACAAATTTCCAATTTCCGGGCTTCGTGATGATTTGAAGTGGAATCCACATTATAAACGTGCAACACATCGACAATAGGCTGGCCGTTTTGACGCATATCCATCGCATAAAAATAACCGGTTTCACCGTCATCTTCAAACATCACCGCAAAGTGATCATAAACCGTAGAATGTGTACCAACTTGTTTGGGCTGCCCGAGAAAAAGCTCGTCTTCTAAAACTAATTGCAACATAAATATTCCTTAATCGAACAGAGTTTGCCAATGTTCACTATTATAAGCTTGAAAACACATCTCTATTTGTGCTTGGGTATTCTTTTCCGTATTTATTACTGGAAGATTGCCTAATGTGAAGTAATCTGCCGCTAGTGTTTCACTATTTGCACGAAAGTTACCACCAAGTTGCTTACACATCACAAATGTTTTGAGAACCCGATAGGCAAAGAGGGGATAATTATGTTTATGTTGGTCATGGATAGCAATAATAAATTCGGGTTGTACATCTAGTCCAGCTTCTTCTTTTACTTCTTTTATTGTATTGCTGTAAATAGTTTCCAACACATCCACCCAACCACCAGGTAATGACCACATCCCGTCATTTTCTTGGACCAATAGAATTTTGTCTTGTTGAAATATAGCGGCACGTGTATCTAATTTGGGGGTTTGGTAACCTTCTTCGTAACAAAAAAGATTTTTTACTTTTTCAAGTGGGATCGCGGTTTTATAGCTTAGCATTTCTGCTGAAATGCTGCGTAAACGTTCGTAACGTTCAAGATCATAGATATTTTTTGAATATGTCAAGCCATTTTGTGCCAAACTTTGAATTTCAATTGCCCAACGTAGCCAAGGTTCATTCAGTAAGATTTTACTCATTGAGCTTATCCTTTGATTGGTTATTTTTTTATGATAATAACGAAAACACGATAGAAAAACACCGCACTTTCTTGTAAAAGTGCGGTGCGATTTCAGTTTAAATTAACCAACGATTAGGCTTGACCTTTAACCGCTTTTAAACCTGGGAACGCAGCCGGGGTACCTGCACGTTCTAATGCTTCTTCGATACGGATTAATTGGTTGTATTTTGCAATACGATCAGAACGGCTCATAGAACCGGTTTTGATTTGACCTGCTGCCGTACCCACTGCTAAATCAGCGATAGTCGCATCTTCGGTTTCACCGGAACGGTGAGAAATCACCGCAGTATAGCCGGCGTCTTTCGCCATTTTAATTGCCGCTAAGGTTTCAGTTAAAGAACCAATTTGGTTGAATTTGATTAAGATAGAGTTTGCGATACCTTTCTCGATACCTTCTTTTAAGATTTTGGTGTTAGTAACGAATAAGTCATCACCGACTAATTGCACTTTGTCGCCTAATACCTTGGTTTGATATGCAAAACCGTTCCAGTCAGACTCATCTTGGCCGTCTTCAATAGAAACGATTGGATATTCTTTGCAAAGCTCTTCAAGATAATGCGTGAATTCTTCGGAAGTGAATGAACGACCTTCGCCTTTCATTTCATATTTGCCGATTTCTTTGTTATAGAACTCAGAAGAAGCGCAGTCCATTGCTAAAGTTACATCTTTACCTAATACATAACCTGCTTTTTCTACCGCTTCTTTGATACAAGCTAGGGCATCAGCGTTAGAAGCAAGATTTGGTGCAAAACCACCTTCATCACCAACAGCCGTGCTCATTCCTTTTGCTTTTAATACTTTTGCAAGATTGTGGAATACTTCCGCACCAATACGAAGTGCTTCACGCAATGTTTTTGCCCCTACCGGTTGGATCATAAATTCTTGAATATCAACATTGTTGTCTGCATGCTCACCACCGTTGATGATGTTCATCATTGGTAATGGCATAGAATAAACGCCCGGTGTACCGTTGAGTTCGGCAATGTAAGCGTAAAGCGGTAAGCCTTTAGAGGCAGCAGCCGCTTTTGCGTTAGCTAATGAAACCGCTAAGATAGCATTAGCACCAAAGTTTGATTTGTTTTCTGTACCATCTAAGTCGATCATAATTTGGTCGATCTCAGCTTGGTTTAAAGCATTTTTACCCACTAATGCATCTGCGATAGGACCGTTAACTGCTGCAACTGCTTTTAATACACCTTTACCTAGGAAACGTGATTTGTCACCATCGCGTAATTCTAATGCTTCACGAGAACCCGTTGATGCGCCTGATGGCGCAGCGGCTAAACCTACAAAACCACCTTCTAAATGAACTTCTGCTTCAACAGTTGGATTACCGCGTGAGTCGATGATTTCACGACCAATCACTTTAACGATTTTTGCCATTTTTGTTTTCCTCTTTAAGTTAATAAAAATGTGTACTAGGCGAACCTAAACTGCGAGCTATGATAAAGCTATTTTGTTTTTTTGTCTTGCAAAAAATGCACTTGCTTTGATCTTTGTCTAATTTTTGAGTGAGTGGGAAAGTGCGATGGGATTATACTGAGATTTTATAAAAATCAAGTTATCTTAATTAACAATATAAACCAATAGGTCTAATCTAATTTGGACCAAATGGTTTAAAATGAGGGAATATGGAACAAAAAATAAAAAAAACGAGGGCGTCCTGCTAAAAATCCGGTTGAGCGAGACACCCAAAAACGCCTTATCCGAACAGGTATTGAATTGCTCACTGAACGAGGCTATATGATTGCCGATATTGATAGTGTGCTGAAAAAATCAGGCGTACCCAAAGGATCATTTGACTACTATTTCAAAAATAAAGAAGAATTTAGGCAAGCGGTTATTGAAGGCTATGCTGACTATTTCAATCGTAAATTAGATAAATTTTTAGATGATAAATCGCTTTCACCGTTAGAGCGTATTCGTGCTTTTTACGAAAATGCCAAAGTGGGAATGACGAAATTTGATTTTACACGTGGCTGTTTGGTGGGCAATGTGGCAAAAGAAGCCACTATTTTATTTACCGCAAAGTTATGACCTTTTACTTAATAATATTTTTGCTCGTTGGCAAGGTAAATTTGAGCAATGTTTTTGTGAAGCTCAAGCAGTTGGCGAATTATCCGAACAATGTGATGTAAAACAACTGGCTTTTTTCTTTTGGATTGGGTGGGAAGAGGCAGTTATGCGAGCCAAATTACAAAAAAGCACTGAACCTTTAACCGCTTTTTTTTGATTATTTTATTTCAATCTTACCAAATGGAGCAAAAAATGTTTAAAGCCATTCTTATCAATAAACAAGATGAACAATATACCGCCAATTTAACTCGTGTAGATGAAAAAGATCTCCCTGAAGGCGATGTGTTGGTGCAAGTGAGTTATTCCACGCTAAATTATAAAGACGCCCTTGCGATTACCGGTAAAAGCCCTGTGGTGCATTCATTTCCAATGATTGCAGGAATTGATTTGGTCGGGACGGTTCTTGAATGCTCAAGCGGTCAATTTGCCGTTGGCGATCAGGTTTTGTTAAATGGCTGGGGCGTGGGAGAGAAACACTGGGGCGGTTTGGCAGAAAAAGCCCGTTTACAAAGCGATTGGCTTATTCCTTTACCATCAGTTTTAACAGCAAAACAAGCAATGAGTATTGGTACGGCAGGTTATACCGCAATGCTTTGCGTGAATGCGTTGGAACAGCAAGGCATTACGCCTGAAAACGGAAAGATTTTAGTGACAGGCGCAAATGGCGGAGTGGGCAGTTTTGCCATTGCGATTTTAGCGAAATTAGGCTACCACATTATCGCTTCAACAGGGCGAATAGCGGAAAGCGATTATTTAATTTCATCAGGGGCAGCTGAAATTATTGACCGTACCGAATTAAGCGAGAAAGGCAAACCGTTAATGAAAGAATGCTGGGCAGCAGCAATTGACAGTGTGGGTAGTTATACCCTTGCCAATGTTTGTGCCTATACTCAATATGGCGGCGTTGTGGCTGCTTGTGGCTTGGCGCAAGGTTTAGATTTTCCGGCAACCGTTGCCCCTTTTATTTTGCGTGGTATTACCCTTAAGGGAATTGATAGCGTAATGTGTCCAAAATCGCAACGGGTTCAAGCATGGCAACGTCTAAGCGAAATTATTAATGATGAACTGCTTACAAAAATTACCCAAGAAATCGCACTTGATGAGGTTATTCCAACTGCGTCTAAATTATTAAACGGAGAGGTCCGTGGACGAGTGGTGGTGAAAATTTAAAGTTCTCTGTGAATAATAAAAGTGATCTGCCCCCAAAAAGTTGGACAGGTTATTAACTTAAATATTGAGTTCGGTATTGTACCGGGCTCAATCCTTTTAAATCCAGTTTAATTCGTTTTTGGTTGTAATACACCAAATATTCTTCAATTTCTACCTGCAATTCAGCAATTGAGGTATAGGTACGTGACTAAAAGCACTCGGATTTTAATATTGCAAAGAAACTTTCAATCACCGCATTATCGTAGCCACTTCCTCTGAGGCTCATACTTCGCACGGCTTTACCCTCTCTAATATTTTTACCCATCCCTTAGAGCCACACAATACGCCTTGGTCGCTGTGAATAATCGGTTGGTTTAAGCTTGCTAAGCCCTTGTTCTAGCATGGCTTGTTGCAAAACTATAGGCTATAATTTCTCGGTCAGCCAAGTCCATCAACGGTGAAAAATAGAGTTTTTCTTTCTCAACGTGAAATTCGGTGACATCCGTTACCCATTTTTGATTGAGCGCTGTTACTGTTAAATTATGATTCAGCACATTCGGTGC
>NZ_MLHJ01000001.1 GCF_001998965.1 Rodentibacter rarus | reverse complement strand
ACTGCTGCATAATACCGGACAAATTAACCGCACTTTTTAGTTAAAATGGTGAAAATCGCACTTCCCAATCCCATTGTGTTTCATTTAAGCGATATTTTTCCTTTAAACTTGGCCCACAAGAATTGGAACCGATACCACTCATTTTATAATCCACGCATAATATCGTGCTGCCACTTTCTTCCAATTCGTCATTATGTTTTTTCGCTCCTAATTCTTCTTGCGTATAAGATGAAAGATTAAAACTGAAAGGGGTATCACAATGGATGGAAAACCCTTCTTGTTCCCCTTTAATCTCAAAATATTGACACCCCATATGACTACCGTTCTCTTGCGGTTTTAAATAGGGAATATGATTGGTTTGGGGGGTAGTTTGATACCAGCCCAACTGCGTTGCCTGATGTTTATCGAGGTAACTTTCCGTTTCCCCATAACCGATATATTCCGCTTGTTGAAAGGCTTCTTTTAAGAAAAAGCGAACGCCAAAGCGTGGTAAAAAGGGCAAGTGCGGTGTTTTTTTAGCATGAACTTTTATGGATAAATTGCCTTGAGTATCCATTCGATAAATCACATCAAGGGTTAAAATGCGTTCTCGTGACACAGCATTCATACCACATTTCACTCGGATTTCCAGTGCATTTTCTTGCTTAATAATGGCAAAATCATAGGCTCGGGTGATGGCTTGATTGAAACCGGCTGCCAACCAATGGTTTTTTATTAAATTGTCATTATCCAGTGGTGCCCGCCAAATATTAAAATCCAAGGGGGCATTCAGCCAAGGGCGTCCCTCGCAAGAAATTTGTGTGATAATGCCTCGGTGTTTATCCAATTCATAACCAACTTTCCCCACTGAAATCAAAACCTGATGATCATTTTCCTCAACATAAATCGGCTTTTCCACTTTCTTCATTCGAGGAATCGGCACGCTTTTCTGGGAAGAAAAACAAAGCTGATCGAAACCTAAACAATAGTTCTTCGCCACTAAGCCACGAGCCACTTTTTGATAATACGTCAGTGTGATATGCCAAACCTCTCTATCCGCTTTCGGTAAATCAAGGGGAAAAAGTGCGGTTGTTTTTGGAGGAATTTTTATCCCATCAAAATAGCCTTCACTGATCACTTGCAAATTTTCGGTGATTTGATAGTGAATAGCGATCAATTCTTCCACGTCAGTGAAATCCAAATTATTTTTTAGCCACACTTTACCTTTATCTAAAAACGCCCGAAGCGGACGTTGTACATTTTTTAGCTCCAGCAAATTGCTTTGCACTTGGCGATCAGCCGTTACTAAACCGTCTGCACAAAAATTGCCGTCATTGGGGGTATCACCAAAATCCCCGCCATAGCCTATCCGCTTGGAATGTGGCAAATAAGGGGAATGATTACACCACTCCCACACAAAACCGCCTGCCGCCCCCGAATAACGTTCCAGGGCTTGGAAATAATCTTCTGCATCACCGCAAGAATTTCCCATTGCATGGAGGTATTCACAAAATAAATACGGTTTCTTATTGTGCTCATCTGCAAAATAGGCATCTAGCTCCTCTGTACCGGTGTACATTTCACTGTGAAAATCAAGGTGGGCTAAATCATTTTGATGATCGGAATGTTGAAAGATCGCATTTTCATAATGTACTAATCGGCTGGGATCACGGGCTTTCACCCATGCGGCGGCTTGTTCAAAATTCTCGCCATAACCACTTTCATTACCAAGTGACCACACGACCACTGACGTGCGGTTTTTATCCCTCTCAATATTGGCATAAGTGCGGTCTAAAATGGCGGCATTAAATTCAGGGCTACGAGCCATATAGCAATAATTATCAATGGTTTGTTGACGAATTGCCTCATAATTAATCTCTGTTTTTACCCCTAACAAAATACTGGTTTCGGGTGATTTCACATACACCGCATTCGTACCGTGAGATTCAATATCGCTTTCCGCGATCACATAAAAGCCATATTCATCACAAAGCTCCGTGAACCAAGGTGCATTGGGATAATGAGCGGTGCGAATGGCATTGAAATTGTGTTCTTTCATTAAGCGTAAATCTTGTAAGGCTTGCTCACGGCTGACAACATAACCGGTTTTCGGGTCACTATCATGACGGTTCACCCCTTTAAATTTAATTGCCTCTCCGTTAAACCGCATTACCCCATTTTTGACTTCAATCTTACGCAAACCAATTTTTTGGCAAATTACCTCGCTTCCATAACGAAAGAGCAATGTGTAAAGTTGAGGATTTTCCGCATTCCATAAAGTAATTTCATTTAAAGTGATATGAAGCCCCTTTTCTGTCACCGCAGAAAGCAAAATTTCACCTTGCGGATCAGTCAGTTGCCACGCAATTTCACGACACTTTGCCGGTTTCCCCTTTTCTACAAAAGAAACCTCCACAGAAATGACCGCACTTTTGAAATCATCGGCAAGTTCCGTGCGAATAAAAAAATCCTGCAAATAATGGCTTTCCCGTTCCAGCAAATACAGATCACGAAAAATCCCCGACATACGGAATTTATCCTGATCTTCCAAATAGCTGCCATCACACCATTTTAATACCACAATATGAAGATGATTTTCGCCATGCGTTAGGAAATCGGTCACGTCAAATTCACTGGTGCAATGACTAATTTGACTGTACCCCACAAACTGACGATTCACATACACAAATAAGCAGCTGTCCACCCCTTCAAAATTCAGCAAATAACGTTTTTGGGCATTTGGAAATAACGTAAAAATACGATGATATAACCCACAGGGATTATCAATGGGAACATAGGGCGGATCAAAAGGGAAAGGATAATTCACATTTGTATAGTGGTGATGATCATAACCGTGATTTTGCCAGTTAGCGGGAACCGGGATTTTTTCTGAAAAAGAAAAATGAAGAAAATCTTTCGGCAAATCCACATAACGATCAAAATAGGCAAAATCCCATTCGCCATTTAGCAACGTGAAAAAGGCAGAAAATTCTCGTTGATTTTTGACCGCACTTTCCACGGAATCAAAAGGAACGAAATAAGCATGATGGGGTGTGGTATTAATATGAAGAATTTGGGGATCTTGGAAATAATTCGGTAATGGCATAACAACTCCGAAAAAGAAAAGATGCCTTTACTATAACTGAATTTGAATTTCCATTCAGAAAGGATATTGGATTTTGTGAGGGTGATCACAATATCCAATTATCCTTTATGCTATTCGCTCATTAAGGCAGTTTGGCGGTGACAGTATAGCCTTCCGATAATCCTTCTACTTCATAAGAAGAGCCAGAGGTGATAAAGGCCGATTCGCCTTGTTTAAGGGAAAGTACGGTCGTTTCCGAACGTAAATTAATTTGCCCTTTCATTACCATTAAAATACCTGCACTTTGGATTTTAAGGCGATGGGTTTCACCACATTCATATTGAATATTTTGCAAAGCGAAATCTTTTGCCGGGGTGGAATAAGTGAAGACACGCATATCATGAGGGGAAACAGGGATAATCTGCGGTTCAACCTCACGACAATCCACCACTTTCAGTAATTCCGGAATATCCACATATTTGGGCGTTAAACCACCACGGATAACGTTATCGGAACAGGCCATCAATTCAATATTTTGCCCACGCAAATAAGCGTGTGGAATGCCTGCTTCTTGATAAATGCCTTCTCCTTTTTTCAGATGAACAATGTTGAAAAGATAAAAACAGACTAACCCTGCATCTAATTTTCCCGGTGAAATATCCATCGCTTCCATCGTATAAAGCACCCAATAATCGGGATTATCCGGTGTAAGTTCATTTGCATAATAGGCTTCACGATTTTGCTCAATAATCGGGACAAGCCATTGAGATAATTGGGCTTGATCCGCTTTCATCACTTTCGCATAAAAGGAGTGGAGGTCTTGTGTGCGTAATTTTTCAACCAATGATACAAGTGAGGGACGCGCAGCCAATGTTGAGAGGATTTTTTCTTTCTTTTTAAAACCGTGTAATAACCAGAAATCAGACAAAGCAATCATCATTTCAGGTTTATGATTATTATCTTTATAAGTGCGTTTCGGATCTTTTAAATCAATACCTTTCTCATTTTCTGCAGCATACCCGATTTCCGCTTGTTGTTTGCTGGGGTGTAATTGGATAGAAAGCGGCTTTGCCACATCAAGAATCTTCAATAAATAGGGCAATGTCTCACCAAAAATTTCCCGACTTTCCTCACCCAGCACCGTTGGATTTTGCTGTAAAAATGCTGTCAGCGCTAAATTTTTCCCCTCAACTTCAATGATCGCAGGCGCAGAAGGATGGGCCCCCAGCCACCATTCGGCATAATGTTGATTCTCTTCTGTAGAAAAATTTAACAATTGCGGAATATAATGCGCTCCACCCCAAACATAATGTTGTAGAGCACCGATTAATTTATAAATCATTTTTTTCCCTCTAAACAAAAAATCCGCACTGTGGCGGATTTTTCATTCTATACAAAATTATTTTTTAAGACTTAATACCATGGATTCGCCGGCAACCACTTCGCCTGTTTTTTTCTCAATGCTTGAGATTTCATCCATATTAGAAATTACAACCGGTGTTAATACCGATTTCGCTTTCGCTTCAAGCAATTCAAGATCGAATTCAATCACTGTATCACCACGTTTTACAGATTGCCCTTCTTGAGCAACACGAGTAAAACCTTCACCTTTTAATTCAACGGTATCAATACCAAAGTGAACAAATAATTCAACACCTTCTTTTGATTCCATTGAAAAAGCGTGATTAGTTTCAAAAATCTTGCCAATAACACCGTCAATCGGTGCTACAATTTTATTGCCTGTTGGACGAATAGCGACACCATCGCCAACAATTTTTTCAGAAAACACAACATCTGGTACATCTTCAATATTTACAATCTCACCGGAAAGTGGTGCGTAAACCTCAATTTCGACCGATTTGTTCTCTTTAGAACCGAATAACTTGTCAAATAAACCCATTTTCATCTCCTGTCCATTAAATATGGTTGATATTCTAGCTTAAAACACTAATTTTGTATCTAGTTTAGTGTTTTTTCTGACAAAAATTCTTCAATTAATTGCTCAATTTCTGATGCGGTTGGTTTCTGCAATGCGTTATCTGCAAGCCCTTTAACATCTTGGAAATTCACACTACGAATGAGCTTTTTAATACGAGGAACAGAAATTGCACTCATACTAAATTCATCTAATCCCATCCCTAATAAGAGCAAGGTTGCACGCTCATCACCGGCCAATTCTCCGCACATACCCGTCCATTTTCCTTCTGCATGGGAAGCATCAATAACCTGTTTAATTAAACCAAGTACCGAAGGTTGCATTGGGTTGTAAAGATGAGAAATTAATTCATTACCACGATCCACCGCTAAGGTATATTGTGTTAAATCATTCGTACCGATACTGAAGAAATCCACTTCTTTCGCTAAGAATTTCGCATTGATGACCGCAGATGGAGTTTCCACCATCACACCGATTTGAATATTTTCATCAAAGGCTTTTCCTTCTGCACGTAATTCTTCTTTCAAGCTTTCAATCACGGATTTGAGTTCACGAATTTCTTCCACTGAAATAATCATCGGGAACATCACGGCTAATTTACCAAAGGCAGAAGCACGCAACACCGCACGCAACTGGGCTTGAAGAATTTCACGACGATCTAAAGCAATACGAATTGCACGCCATCCTAAAAATGGGTTCATCTCTTTTGGGAGATCCAAATACGGTAAATCTTTATCACCGCCAATATCCATAGTACGAAGCACAACCAAACGCCCTGCCATTGCCTCTACGACTTCTTTATAAGCAATAAATTGCTCTTCTTCCGTTGGAAGTTGATCACGATCCATAAAGAGGAATTCAGTACGATATAAACCTACGCCTTCTGCACCATTACGGTTTGCCCCCTCACAATCACGGATAGTGCCAATGTTTGCCACCACTTCAACTTTATGCCCATCTAATGTCACCGCCGGAAGATCTTTTAATTTTGCAAGTTCTGCTTTTTCTTCCGCCAATTTTGCTTCTAAGGCTTTTAATTCATCAATTTGAGCTTGGATTGGATTAATATAGACATTGTTATTTACAGCATCAAGAATCAGGAAATCACCGGTATTGACTCTTTCTGTCACATTGTTGGTACCAACAATTGCTGGCAATTCTAAGGAGCGGGCCATAATAGAAGTATGGGAGGTGCGCCCACCAATATCGGTAATAAAACCAAGGACTTTATCAAGATTTAATTGTGCAGTTTCCGATGGTGTTAAATCGTAAGCAACGAGAATAGATTCTTCATTAATATCACCTAAATCAACAATAGGCATACCGAGAATATTTTTGATTAAACGATTACCGATATCACGAATATCACCGGCACGCTCTTTCAAATATTCATCGTCAATTTCAGACAACATTGCCACCTGTTGATCAATAATTTTGCTTGCTGCCACACCGGCATTCACTTTGTTTGAACGCAAGTAGTCAATAATTTCTTCTTCAAGTTCTTCATCTTCAAGAATCATCAAATGACCTTCAAAGATTGCAGCTTTTTCTTCACCCAATGAAGCAAAAGCACGATCTCTAATAGAATTTAACTGCTCAACAGCAGCATTACGACCTTCATAAAAACGCGCTACTTCAACGTCAATTTGGTCATCGGTAATTTTTGTTGTATCAAGAACGATTTTTTCTTCTTTAAGAACTAACGCCTTACCAAAAACAATACCTGGGGATGCGGGGATACCTGAAATCATGTTTACCTTCCGAAATTTTAATAGGAGTTAAACAAAAAATAGCCACAAAATACCGCACTCACCAGAGTAAATTTAAAACGGATTTTATGGCTATACTCAAAATTATTCTAAAGTAGGAATTAACGCAACTAAATGCTCAACAGCTTGTTGTTCATCTTCACCTTCTGCAGAGATAGTAATAACTGTTCCCTGTGTTAAACCTAAAGTTTGTAATTTAAACAAGCTTTTCGCACTCGCACTTTTTCCTGCTGATGTCACCGTAATATCAGAAGCAAAAGCTTTCGCTTCTTTTACAAATTGCGCTGCCGGGCGAGTGTGTAAACCATTAGGGGCTGTAATTTCTACGTCTTTTGAAAACATAATGTTACCTCTATTTTAGTAAGTGTTTAATTAAAAACCTGGTTAAATTCAAACTTTTCAAGTGGAGATAGTATCCTTGTTAAAGGCGAAATAATCAAGGAAAAAGGTAAAAAAAGTTGAGGTAAGTCATAAAAAAGTGATGGCACTTAATAGGGATCGCTTTCGCATTGTGAATTAACAATCAAAAATATACAAAATCATATTCGTGATTTACTCACCAACATAACCCTTAATATCCTCAAACTTGGCTCACCATTAGAGACTAAATCAATTATATCAACACTATTATCCCCCAGTTTTATTTATAAATAATACTTCAAATGTTCGCTAAGTTACCGAAAAATATCGCTATGATTTTGATAATCAGCAACTTACCCTATACCCATTCCATCTATTGAGGCTATTTCAAGATCAACATTGGCTTCGTACCATATTTAACGACTCGGCGAGTATTATTACTAAATTTAACGGAGGATTTGCTACTTGCAAGCATGATAATTAAATCCACCGCTTTCTCTTCTGAAATTCGTATAATTTCTTCATAAATTGTGCCGTGTGCCACAATATGTTGTACCTTTGCCGTTATGGGAAAATGTTTTTCAGTAAAACGATGCAGTGCATTTTTTACCTCGTTAATTAAAGATTTATCAAAGTTTTTCGGTAAAAAGGCAGAAATAAAACTATCATCAACAGGTTCGACAATCGTAACGACCCGATACACTGCCTCTGGATTATTAGCCGTCAGTTGTAAAGCATTATCGACAACGGTTTTTGCTGTTGCCGGATTGTTTAAATCAATCACTAATAACAAGTTATTGTACATATAACCTCTTTTGGTTGAACTGCCCCACTGTTGGGGCAGAATATCATCTCATTCGACGACGTTGATGCCAAATGACAAAAAATACCATTAAGAATGCAGGAATAAACATTAATTCTTTTGGCAATGCGTTTTTCGGCACAGATACCTCAAGTATGGTTTGATCCCAATTCAAGCCGGCTTTTGCGGCAGGTGAGTCTAACTCAACGTTATCAATTAAGATTTTTGCTGTTGATGTACCATTCATCTCAATCGTTTCTCCCGTGTCTAATAAAGTTAAGCCAAGCGCTTTAATACGCTCCTCACCGGTTTCCCCAGCCGGAACAGTCAATAGTGAATAAAATTCAATGGCTTTACCATAAGGGTTTAATCCTGACACTTTAATCTTTAATGAATTCCCCACCTCAACATTGGTGATTTCTTGGCTGATTCGTACGGGCTCAACATAACGCTCTGTTGGCGAAATATGTTCCATAAATATCCCGGGACGGAACAACATTAATGCCGCTAATATGAGAATAGCACTTTCCCATAATTTATTTTTCGTTTGGAAATAACCCATTGTTGCAGCAGTAAAAATCAAAATCCCTGTTGTTGCACTAATAAAAACTAAAATACCCTTTTGCCAACCAACATCAATGAGTAAGAGATCAGTATTGAAAATAAATAAGAAGGGTAAAATGACAGTTCTCATACTGTAATAGAATGCTTGTACCCCTGTTTTAATCGGGCTACCGCCAGAAATCGCAGCGGCTGCAAAGGAAGCCAACCCTACAGGTGGCGTAACGTCAGCCATAATCCCAAAATAAAACACGAATAAATGCACGGCAACCAGTGGCACAATTAAACCATTTTGTCTACCCACTTCAACGATAACAATCGCCATCAACGAGGATACCACAATATAGTTTGCGGTGGTTGGCAAGCCCATTCCCAAAATAAGGCTAAAGATAGCCACAAGGATTAACATTAATAAAATGTTACCCATTGACAGTATTTCAATGATACTTGAGAGTTGCACGCCAAAGCCTGTAAGTGAAACAACACCCACAATAATCCCTGCCGTTGCGGTTGCAATGCCAATGCCGATCATATTACGCGCCCCCGACTCTAAACCATCAATGAGTTCTTTTACTCCTTGTTTTAACAGAGCCACAGGATTACCCGGATCCTGACGGAAAAAACTCAGTAAAGGGCGTTGAGTGATTAAAATAACAGCAAGGACTAAGGTTCCCCAAAATGCTGACAACCCCGGAGAAAATTGTTCCACCATTAAACACCACATTAACACCA
The DNA here is from genome assembly GCF_001998965.1 of Rodentibacter rarus. Taxonomy (GTDB): domain Bacteria; phylum Pseudomonadota; class Gammaproteobacteria; order Enterobacterales; family Pasteurellaceae; genus Rodentibacter; species Rodentibacter rarus. The sequence continues at coordinate 57,361 of NZ_MLHJ01000001.1, read as the reverse complement.
CCACAGGCAGTAAGAAATGCAACCCTGCATTAACTGTCGGTTTACGGTGAGGTAAAACCGCCACAGGTGAATTTGGGTCATCTAATTCCAAGTCAGGGAACTGTGCAACACGGCGAATTAACCCTAAATAAATGATTCCCAGCAAGACACAAACAATCAAAAATGCCCAATCAGGCGTCACATTTTTGATCCAGCCTAAACCGTAATAAACCACTATAGCCAATCCCGTTACCACAAGTATATAACTAACTATTTTTAAGAGCGTGATAAGGATTGGGCTAACCGGATCAACACGGGCTAAACCACGTAATCCCATTTTTTGTGCTTCAAGATGCACAATATACACTAACGCAATGTAGGAAATGAAAGCGGGTAAAAAGGCGTGAGTAATCAACTGGCTATAGGGCATATTAACATACTCAATCATCAAGAATGCCGCCGCCCCCATTACAGGCGGCATAATCTGTCCATTAACAGAAGAAGCTACCTCAATAGCCCCCGCTTTCTCAGCACTTAATCCAACACGTTTCATCATCGGAATAGTAAAGGTTCCCGTTGTAACCACGTTCGCAATTGAAGAGCCAGACACCAAACCTGTTAATGCCGAAGATACGACGGCGGCTTTCCCCGGGCCACCGCTTAAATGACCAAGATAGGCAAAGGCTGTTTTAATAAAGTAGTTCCCAGCCCCTGCTTTATCGAGCAATGCCCCAAACAAAACAAATAAAAACACATATTTTGTTGACACGCCTAGTGCCACGCCAAATACACCTTCCGTTGTAATCCACTGTTGGTTAATAATCTGGGAAAATGATCCTGAACGATGGCTAATAATCCAACTAGATGGCAAAAATTGTCCCAAGTAGTTATAAAGTAAAAAGATAATGGCGATGATCACCAACGGTAACCCTAAACTACGGCGACAAGCCTCAAGTAATAATCCCAACCCCAAACAACCAGCAATGATGTCTTGTATATTCGGTGCGCCAAATCGGGTAACAAGCCCTTCATAGAAAAAAATGTAGTAAGCCGCTAAAAATGCGCCAACAGAGGCAAAAAGCCAATCTTGCCAAGGAATACGGTGTTTGGGTGAGTCGGCAAAGGCTGGAAAGGAAAGATAGGCTAAAAATATTGCAAATGCTAGGTGGATAGAACGAGCTTTGGTATCATCCACTACCACGTTTAAGTCTAAGTCCATATTACGCAACACTTCTTGCAACCAAAAAGGAAAAGGTGAAGTGTAATAAATTTGAAATAACGACCACAATATAGCAGTCAATACAATCAATTTTTTTGCCAAACCACTGGGGTTGCGCCCACCAGAATCATTTGATGCCACCATATCTTGCAGTTCATCATAATCAACTGCCTTGCTTTTTTCGGACATAAATCCCCCGAAGAGATAAAAAAATCAAAATGGAAAATTGCAAATCGTGCGCCACACAAACTTACAACTTCCCATTTTATCAAAACACAGATTCATCAATTATTGAATCCAACCACGCTCTTTATAGTAACGTACTGCTCCGTCGTGTAATGGTGCGGAAAGAGCATTTTTTATCATATCTTCCGCTTTAAGATGCGCAAATGCAGGATGCAAACGTTTAAAGCGATCAAAATTATCAAATACTGCTTTCACTACAGCATAGACTTTATCTGCATCCACATCTGATGAGGTAACAAGTGTGGCATAAACACCAAAGGTTTCCACCGGATTATCGGATCCCTTGTATAACCCCCCCGGAATCACAGCTTTAGCATAGTAAGAATGGTCTGCAACCAATTTATCGATAGCTTCTCCCGAGACAGGAACCAATTGTGTATCGCAAGAGGCAGCGGCTTCTTTCAGTGCACCATTTGGATGTCCAACATTATAAGTAATCGCATCTAAATTGTTATCGCACATCACCGATGCCATTTCAGATGGCTTAAGCTCAGAAGCGACTTTAAAGACTTTATCCGACCAGCCCTTTGCCGCAAGAATCACGTTCATGGTAGCACGTGTACCGGAGCCCGGATCCCCCACATTGACACGTTTACCTTTCAAATCATCAAAAGTCGCTATATTTGCATCCTTGCGAACCATCACAGTAAAAGGTTCAGGGTGAATAGAAAACACGGCACGCAATTTATCATTTTTCTTATTTTCAAAAGAACTCGAACCGTTGTAAGCGTGATATTGCCAGTCTGATTGAGCAATTCCCATATCCATTTCTTGAGCCGCAATGGCGTTGAGATTAGCAACCGATGCACCTGTAGAAGGCGCATTACATTTTATTTGTGTTTTTGCCGTATCACGGTTTACCAATTGGCAAATGGACTGCCCCACCACATAATAAACCCCTGTTTGACCACCGGTACCAATCGTAATAAATTTTTCTTCCGCTTGCCCAGACATCGCACTCATCGCAAGCGTTGCTGCAAGTGATAATTTTAATAATGTTTTCATAAAAAGCCCTCTTAAATATGGAAAGGAAGGAATGGAAACGGATCTCAAACTTTCTCCGAAACACGTTAGAATATATACGCCTATTTTTCCTATTACGCAAACGTTTTCTTCAAAAAAATAGGTGGAATTTTACATTTTATTCACATTTTAAGAATGGTAAGGTGACGACTTTTTATCTGAATGCAATCCTTTGATGAAAAGAAGATCCATAGCATTAACCCATCAACTAAAAATCTCGCCATAATGCCGACAACCTTGCAAATCACGTTATCGAAAAATGTCTCTGTGATTTCGTTTCGGATAAACTTTCGATAAGTTTGTGATAGTTTTCATAACGTATCGGAGAAATTCGTCCTTCCTCCACTGCCTCACGCAAAGCACAACCGGGATCATGTAAATGTTGGCAATCACGGAATTTACAGGTCCCTAACACATATTGAAACTCTCGGTATCCTTTGGTTATCTGCTCTTTATCTAAATGCCATAAGCCAAATTCTCTAATCCCCGGTGAATCAATTAAACTTCCCCCTTGAGGTAGATGATAAAGACGAGATGAGGTGGTGGTATGTTGTCCCAATCCAGAGGTTTCACTCACCGCCCCCACTTGTGCATTCACCGTCGGGAAAATATGATTAATCAGGCTTGATTTCCCCACACCGGATTGCCCAACAAAAATGGATGTTCCTTCACGGAAAAGTGCGGTCAATTTTTCCATATTTTTTCCATTTTGAGCGGAAACCATAAGGGTTTGATAGCCAATATCACGATAAATTTTTAACTGTTCGTCAACCTCTTTTTCTTGCGCTGAGGTCAAGAGATCCGCTTTATTCACCACTATAACAGGGTCAATTCCTGCGTTTTCACACACCACAAGATAGCGATCAATAATGTTGAGAGAAAGGGCGGGTAAAACAGCGGAAACGATAATAATGCGATCAATGTTTGCTGCAATGGGTTTCAAACCATCATAATAATCCGGTCTGGTCAGCTCATTTTTCCTTGGCTGAATGGCTTCAATCACCCCACTGACACCTTGCAATTGCTCGTTGCCTTTTCGCCAAATCACGAGATCGCCCACCACCAAACTTGAAAGGGTACGGCGTAAATTACAACGGCAAATTTCTCCTTGTGTATTCTCCACATCCGCATGCACGGAATAACGGGTCACCACAATCCCTTCTTGCGACTCCCCTAACATATCATCTTGCCATTCAATGTCTTTTTTATGATGACGATGCAAAGTGCGGGCATGGTTGGATTCAATTCGGCGGGCTTGGTTTCGGGTCAGTTTTCGTTTAGCCATAAAAGTGCGGTCGTTTTTTATTGTGATTTTGATAGAATGGAAAAAATTTTTACATAGGATACCTTATATTATGCCATTAGATAAACAAAATCTGATTTGGATTGATCTGGAAATGACGGGGCTTAATCCGGAAAAAGAACGGATTATTGAAATCGCCACCATTGTCACCGATAAAAACTTAAATATTTTGGCAGAAGGGCCTGTGCTTGCCATTCACCAAAGCGATGAATTATTAGGAAAAATGTCAGAATGGTGTGTTAAAACCCACACAGAAAACGGTTTAGTGGATCGGGTAAAAGCCAGCAAACTCACCGAACGGGCTGCCGAATTACAAACTTTGGATTTTTTAAAACGCTGGGTGCCCAAAGGGGCATCGCCGATTTGTGGCAACAGTATCGCTCAGGACAAACGCTTTCTTTATCAATATATGCCGGAATTAGCTGATTATTTCCATTACCGTCATTTAGATGTCAGCACCTTAAAAGAACTGGCAGCACGCTGGAAACCTGAAATTTTAGAAGGTTTTAAAAAAGCGAATACCCATTTAGCACTAGATGATATTCGTGAATCCATCAAAGAACTCGCCTATTATCGAGATCATTTCATTCAATTAGATTGATGAAAACTTAATCAGGCAAGTGATTTTGAGCAATTTGCCCTTGCAAGGGATCAAAATATTCGTATAATGCCACTCCATTCACTTAAGTGAACTGCGGGAATAGCTCAGTTGGTAGAGCACGACCTTGCCAAGGTCGGGGTCGCGAGTTCGAGCCTCGTTTCCCGCTCCAATCCTACATTCTCTGCGGGAATAGCTCAGTTGGTAGAGCACAACCTTGCCAAGGTTGGGGTCGCGAGTTCGAGCCTCGTTTCCCGCTCCAAATTCCAATCCATTGCCGAAAGGCGATGGATTTTTTGTTGATAAAACGCTGAACATTTTTATCAAACAAACACAAATAGCGGGAAAATCCCCTTAGCGAAAAACGCAAAAGTGCGGTAGAATTTCAGACTGTTTTTGACTTCGATAATCATCAATCCATGAATGCGTTAACCCAGTATATTCCTGATGAAGCCACGATGTTGCGTTTTGGCAAAAAATTGGCCGAAACCATTTTAGGCTGTCATGCCAAACGTGCCGTTATATTATATTTAAACGGTGATTTAGGTGCGGGCAAAACCACACTCACACGAGGCATGGTGCAAGGTTTAGGTTTCCAAGGCAAGGTAAAAAGCCCCACTTACACCCTTGTGGAAGAATACAATATTGCCGGGAAAATGATTTATCATTTTGATTTGTATCGTCTTGCCGACCCGGAAGAATTGGAATTTATGGGCATTCGGGATTATTTTGCCAAAGAGTCCATTTGCCTGATTGAGTGGGCTGAAAAAGGGGAGGATATTCTTCCTCCGGCTGATTTATTGGTCAATATTGATTATTATGATGATGCAAGAAACATCACATTAATCGCCCAAAATGATTTAGGTGAGCAAATTCTTCAACAACGTTAATTTTTTATCTGTTTTACCATGAAAACAAAATTTTTATTTTTTTTAGGAATAATACTCTCTGTTTTTTCATCTCCCCTTTTGGCGGCACCATGGACCATCGCCATTGATCCCGGTCATGGCGGGAAAGACCCCGGTGCTATCGGGCGTAATCTTGGTATTTATGAAAAAAATGTCACCCTTTCTATCGCCCGTGAACTCAAAGCCTTATTAGATAAAGATCCTAATTTCCGTGGCGTTCTCACCCGCAACGGGGATTATTATATTTCCGTACCGGAACGTTCGGAAATCGCCCGTAAATTTAAAGCCAATTATTTGGTTTCCATTCATGCCGATTCATCGCTAAACCCAAGCCAACGGGGGGCATCGGTTTGGGTGCTTTCAAACCGCCGGGCCAATGATGAAATGGGGCAATGGTTGGAAGATGATGAAAAACGCTCTGAATTATTAGGCGGGGCGGGAAAGGTTCTCTCTCACAATAACGACAAATATTTAGATCAAACGGTGCTTGATCTGCAATTTGGCCATAGCCAGCGTACCGGTTATGAAATAGGCAGAAATATTTTACGCCGTTTTTCTAAAATCACGACATTAAGTCGCAACACGCCACAACATGCCAGCCTCGGTGTGTTGCGTTCACCGGATATTCCTTCTGTTTTAGTGGAAACGGGTTTTCTTTCTAATGCCGAAGAAGAACAAAAACTCAATTCCCCGGTCTATCGCCGCCGTATCGCTTATATGATTTATGAGGGGCTTGTGGCTTATCGTAACGGTAATTTGAAATCCATTGTGGCTTTTGAAGAGAACGATAAAGAAAACAGCAACAAAACCAACCGCACTTTATCCTCAAAAGGGGAAATTAAAGACAGCTTAATTCGCCATAAGGTAAAAAATGGCGAAAGTTTAGGTAGCCTTGCCAATAAATATGACGTGAAAGTCGCCGATATTGTGGCACTTAATAATTTGAAACGAAAAGAACTCTGGGTGGGTGAAACCATTAAAATTCCGGATAATGGAAAAACAAAAAAATCGGAAAAAACCGACCGCACTTTATCCACCAAAGGAGAAATTAAAGACAGCGGTATTCGCCATAAAGTGAAAAAGAGTGAAAGTATTAGTAGCCTTGCCAATAAATATGAAGTCAAAGTGGCGGATATTATTGCTCTTAACAAATTAAAACGTAAAGAACTCTGGATAGGTGAAACCATTAAAATTCCGGATAACGGTAAAAATCAAAAAATAGCTGAAAACCCAAAAACGGAAAAAACAACAAAATCAGCAGATAAAAAAGACAATAAAAAAACCGATAAAAAAGAGGAAAAGAAAAACAGCAATACTGAAAGTAAAAAAGCGGCTATTCCTCGCTATCACACCATCAAAAAGGATCAAACAATTTATGCGGTTTCACGGGAGTATAATATTCCGGTAAACCAAATTTTAAAACTCAACCCGACATTAAAAAACGGTAAAGTCGTGACCGGTCAAAAAATTAAATTAAGGGAAAAATAATGGCGATTAAAATTCTTTCCCCCCAACTTGCCAACCAAATTGCCGCCGGTGAAGTGGTGGAACGTCCTGCTTCGGTAGTGAAAGAATTGGTTGAAAATAGTTTGGATGCCGGTGCCAATAAAATCCAAGTGGATATTGAAAATGGCGGCGCAACGCTTATCCGTATCCGTGACAATGGCAGCGGTATCCCCAAAGCGGAATTAAGCCTCGCCCTTGCCCGTCACGCCACTAGTAAAATTGCCGATTTAGAGGATCTCGAAACGATTTTAAGTTTAGGCTTTCGTGGCGAAGCCTTGGCGAGTATCAGCGCCGTTTCCCGTTTAACCCTCACCTCACGCACGGCTGAACAAAACGAAGCATGGCAAGTGTACGCCCAAGGGCGTGACATGGAAACGACCATCACGCCGGCCTCTCACCCGGTTGGCACCACAGTAGAAGTGGCGAATTTGTTTTTCAACACCCCTGCCCGCCGTAAATTTTTGCGAACCGATAAAACCGAATTTGCCCATATTGATGAAGTGATTCGCCGCATTGCACTGGCAAAATTTAATATCGCTTTCACTCTCACCCACAATGGCAAAGTGGTTCGTCAATATCGTCCGGCTATCGAGCTTTCCCAACAACTCAAACGGGTGGCGGCCATTTGCGGGGAAGAATTTGTCAAACATGCACTGCGTATTGATTGGAAACACAATGATCTCCACCTTTCCGGCTGGATTGCTACCCCCAACTTTAGCCGCACACAAAATGATCTGAGTTATTGCTATATCAATGGACGAATGGTGCGTGATAAAGTCATTACTCATGCCATTCGCCAAGCCTATGCAGCGCATTTACCTAACGAAAGCTACCCGGCTTTTGTGCTGTTTATTGATCTCAATCCTCATGAGGTGGATGTGAACGTACACCCCACCAAACACGAGGTGCGTTTTCATCAACAACGCCTTATTCACGATTTCATTTATGAAGGGGTAAGTCACGCATTAGAGAGCCAACAGGCGATTCCACTTCTCTACCCAAAAGAAAGTGCGGTTGAAAATCGCTCAGAAAATGTGGTGCGTGAGCCTGCTGCGACTTATCACAAGGATTACGCTCCTAAGCCCAATCGTGCAGCAGCCGGGCAAAATATGTTCGCAGCGAATTTTTCCATGGAAAAAAGTGAGACAAAATCAGCGCAAAATCTACCGCACTTTTCTGCCCACAATATCCCTTCATCACATCAAGGATATCGTGATTATCGGGAAAATTATCGTGCCGAACAGCCAAGCAAAACCGAGCAGAAACTCTATGGCGAACTATTGGGTGCGACACAACATGATGAAAAAACGACAAAACCTACACCGCCATCAATCATTGTGCCAACAGAGATAAGCGACAATCCATCACATTTGCGTGCCTTATCGCTCATAGAAAACCGAGCGTTATTACTCCAACAAAACCAAGATTATTTTTTGCTTTCTTTGGAAAAATTACAACATTTGCAATGGAAACTGGCTTTACAGCAATCCCAAATTGAGCAACAACCTTTATTGATCCCTATCGTATTTCGTCTAACGGAAAAGCAATTTAACGAATGGGAAAAAAAAGCGGAAGATTTTGCACAAGTTGGTTTTGAATTTATCGGAAACAAAGCCCAACTACGCCTAACCCTCAATCGAGTACCGCTGATATTACGCACACAAAACTTACAAAAATGCGTGATGGGATTACTCAACGAAACTGAAAATTCCCCCCCATTTTTGACCGCACTTTGCACAAAGTTAGAAAGCAAAGTGTTCAACGTATTTGCCGATGCGGTTAAATTATTAAGCGAGGTGGAACGCTTGCTCAATAACGACAATCGGGATGAATTTAACCATTTACTCAAGCCGATAAATTGGCAACCTTTATTAGACGAACTCTAAATGAAACCAACTGCAATTTTTTTAATGGGGCCTACCGCCTCCGGTAAAACGGATTTAGCCATTCAACTGCGTCAACAGTTGCCGGTGGAAATCATTAGCGTGGATTCCGCCTTAATTTATAAAGGAATGGACATTGGCACGGCAAAACCCTCCAAAGAAGAATTGGCTTTAGCTCCCCACCGCCTCATTGATATTTTAGATCCGGCGGAAAGCTATTCCGCCATGAATTTTCGTGAAGATGCCTTACAGGAAATGGCAGACATTACCTCACAGGGCAAAATCCCTCTGCTTGTGGGTGGCACTATGCTCTACTACAAAGCCTTACTTGAAGGGTTATCCCCTTTACCCTCAGCAGATGAAGCAATCCGTGCCGAGATTGAACAAAAAGCCGCACAGCAAGGTTGGGCGATGCTGCACCATGAACTGGCAAAAATTGATCCGATTTCTGCACAACGCATCAATCCTAATGATAGTCAGCGCATCAATCGAGCCTTAGAAGTTTTCTATATTACGGGAAAATCCCTCACTGAGTTGACTGAACAAAAGGGCGAAACCCTACCCTATGAGATCATGCAATTTGCCATTGCCCCTGAAGATCGCCATATTTTGCATAATCGAATAGAACAACGTTTTCATAAAATGATTGAATTGGGTTTTCAACAAGAAGTGGAAAAACTCTATGCACGAGGCGATCTCACAGCGGATTTACCTTCTATCCGCTGCGTGGGCTATCGCCAAATGTGGGACTATTTGCAAGGCAAATATGAGCACGATGAAATGGTATTTCGTGGTATTTGCGCCACCCGCCAACTCGCCAAACGCCAAATCACTTGGTTACGGGGCTGGAAAACACCGGTTCAATGGTTAGATAGTCTCAATCCTACCCAAGCCAAAGAAACGGTGTTACGCCAAATCGAAGCACAGATAAAGAATTAGCAAAAATGACCGCACTTTCCTCGCTTATAGAACAAAAACTTACCGCACTTGGTTCGATTTTGTGCCAATCTTTTCCTGAAACGGATATCCATGTCATCACCCAACACATTCAGCAATATCAACAAGAAAAAAGCCACCCAATCGGGCGATTAGGCTATGCGGTGGCGATGTCGGAGTTTGTGGAAAAAGTCTTGCAAAAACAACCGCACTTATTGGCACAATGGTGGGAAAAAAGCCCAACTTTTGCAGAGTACGAACAATATTCAGCTCGTCTGAACAATCAACTGGCGAATATTTCCGATGAAGTGGCGTTTTATAAAACACTGCGTATTTTCCGCAATATAGAAATGGCGAAACTCAGTTTTTGCCAAAGCCTCAACCTTGCCACGGTTGAAGAGATTTTTATCCGTCTTTCACAGTTGGCTGAAAGCCTTATTATTGCTGCTCGGGATTGGCTTTATCGCCAAGCCTGTGAGGAAATGGGCACACCATTGGACGAACAAGGCAAAGCCCAACCACTTTATATTTTGGGCATGGGAAAACTCGGTGGATTTGAGCTTAATTTTTCTTCCGATATTGATTTGATCTTTACTTATCCCACTCAGGGAGAAACGAATATCGAAGGAAGCCGGGCAAGAAAACCGGTGGATAACGCCAAATTTTTCACACGCCTAGGGCAACGCTTAATCAGTGCCTTAGATGATTTCACCGTAGATGGGTTTGTTTATCGTGTGGATATGCGCCTACGCCCTTTTGGTGAAAACGGGGCGTTAGCCCTAAGTTTTGCCGCCATGGAGCAATATTATCAAGACCAAGGACGGGATTGGGAACGCTATGCCATGATTAAAGGGCGTATTTTGGGCGCACAAAGTGATGATCCGAATATCACCTATTTGGAAAAAATGCTCCGGCCTTTTGTTTACCGCCGCTACATTGATTTCAGCGTGATTCAATCATTGCGGGAGATGAAAGGAAAAATTGAACGAGAAGTTCGCCGCCGTGGGCTGAAAGAAAATATCAAACTGGGGGCAGGTGGGATCCGTGAAGTGGAATTTATCGCCCAAGTTTTTCAATTAATTCGTGGGGGACGGGAAATTGCCTTACAACAGCAGAGTTTGCTTCATATTCTGCCTAAAATAACCCAATTGGGGCTTATTACCCCAACGCAATATCAGCATTTGCGGGAAAGTTATCTTTTCTTACGCCGGGTCGAAAATAGCCTACAAGCCATCAATGATCAACAAACCCAAACCTTGCCCACCCATGACATAGACCAATGGCGATTAATTGAGGCCTGTCGGCATTTCACTTGTTTAGATGAGCAAAATCAGCAGATTGAACGCCACTATATAATAGAAAACTGGCAAGATTTTCACCGCACTTTACAACAGATGCAGGAAAAAGTGCGCGCGGTGTTCAATCAACTTATTGGTGAAGAAACAGAGGAAAACAGGGAAAAAGAAAACCAATGGCTGGACTTTTTAGAGGCAGATTTTGATGACATAGCGCAAATGCTACAAGAAAGCGACATCCAGCCTGAAGACATTAATGAAATATTAAATAAACTCGGTCAATTTAAGGAAAATTTACATCGCCGAGTGATTGGAAACCGTGGACGGGAAGTGCTGGCACAATTAATGCCAACGGTGTTTTCACTGATTTTTAAACAAGAAAACTACCGCACATTATTACCACGAATTTTGCATCTTATTGAGAAAATCTCTAGCCGAACCACCTATTTAGAGCTGTTACTTGAAAATCCTCAAGCCTTACGTCAAGTGATCGAACTGAGTGCCCAATCTCAGCTGATTGCCGATCAACTTGCCCAACATCCGATTTTGCTTGATGAGCTTCTTAACACGGAAAGTTTGCGTCATCCTCTCCCCTTCACCCAATATGCTGATGAACTTCAACAATATTTATTGCGCTTACCCCAAGATGATGAAGAGCAATTTATCAATGCCTTACGCCAATTTAAACAAGCCACGTTGTTGAGGGTCGCTGCTGCGGATATTTTAGGCGCATTGCCGGTGATGAAAGTCAGCGATCATCTCACCTATTTGGCAGAAGCCATCATTCAATCCGTGGTGAATTTGGCGTGGAAACAGGTTTCTGCCCGCTTTGGTGTGCCTCAACATTTACAACATGGTGAAAAAAACTTCTTGGTGGTGGGCTATGGAAAGCTCGGGGGGATCGAATTGGGTTACAAATCCGATCTCGATTTGGTTTTTCTTTATGAAGCGATGGAAGGCCAAACCGTAGGCGGGAAAAAAATCATCGATAACAATCAGTTTTACCTCAAACTTGCCCAAAAAATCGTGAGCATTTTTAGCTTAAATACCAGTGCGGGGGTACTTTATGACATTGATATGCGATTACGCCCCTCCGGTGAAGCCGGTTTACTGGGGTGTTCCCTCTCCGCCTTTGAAAATTATCAATTGAATGAAGCTTGGACTTGGGAAAAACAAGCCTTGGTACGGGCTCGCCCGGTTTTTGGTGAAGCCTCATTGCGGGAAAAATTTGAAGCCATTCGTCAGCGGGTTCTTTCCACCCCAAGGGACGGTGCAACGCTAAGACAAGAAGTGTCAGCCATGCGTGAGAAAATGTTTACCCATTTATCCCATTCTCAAGACAATGAATTTAACATTAAAACAGATCGTGGCGGCATTACGGATATTGAATTTATTGCCCAATATTTAATGTTGGCTTATGCCCCACAAAACCCCGCATTAACCAGATGGTCGGACAATGTGAGAATTTTTGAATCTATGGCGAAAGCGGGCATTATTCATCAATCGGATGCCACCCAACTCAAACAATGCTATGTGGATTTACGCAATAACATTCATCACCTCAATTTGCTCGGTAAAAATGCCGTCGTGTCCAATGATGAATTAATAACGGAAAGGACGTTTATCAAGCAATTTTGGGATAAACTGTTTCACTAACGCTTACTGTTATTTACCAATCCCATACTGCTTTAATTTATTGGCAATGGCGGTATGGGAAATGCCCAAACGTTGTGCCAGTTTTCTTGTGCTGGGGAACTCTTTATAAAAGGCACGCAGTACTTTTTCTTCGTATTGTCCGATAATTTCTTCTAGGGTTTGATGTTCAAATTCATTAATAGAAATGACCGCACTTTGTGGCATTGTCAAATCTAAACTGGCAATCGTTAAATGATTTTTTTCTGATAATGAACAGGCTCGATAGAGCGTATTATAAAGCTCTCGGACATTGCCCTGCCAATCATATTGGGCTAAATAAGTGAGAAAATCAGGCTCAAAGGTTGGCAGTGAAATATTGAGTTGATCGCTAATTTCTTGCAAAAAACCTTGTACAAGGGAAGGAATATCCTCAAGCCGTTTACGCAATGGCGGCACATTAATTGTCAATACATTGAGGCGATGAAATAAATCTGCTCTCACCTTTCCCTGCTCAACCAACCGATTAAGCGGCACTTGCGAGGTACAAATCACCCGTACATTGGCATAATGCTCTTTCTCTTCGCCCACTCGGCGGAATGAACCATCCGTTAGAAAACGGAGCAATTTTGCTTGAAGATTGAGTGATAATTCAGCGATACCATCCAACAATACCGTGCCTTCATTGGCATATTCAAAAAAACCGATGGTTTCACTTTCCCCCACTTTTCGCCCAAACATTTCGCTTTCTGCATCTTCATCAGGCAATCCCGCACAATTGACCGCAATAAATTTTTTATCTCGGCGTAAACTTTGAAAATGGCAGGCTTTTGCCAATAAATCTTTTCCCGTTCCTGTTTTACCTTGGATCAATAAAGGCACATCAAACATGGCAAAACGCTGTGCATTTTCTACCGCACTTTTCATGGTTTCGCTTTGGCTAACAAAGCAAGCAAAAGGATGTTGAGGATCAAATTTGAAAGTCATCGAGCGTGGCTAAAATGAGTTGAAAGTATCGCTATAATAAGGGGTTTACAAAAAGGTGTAAAGATTGTTTTACAGAAAAGCCAAAAGTGCGCTGAAAATCAACCGCACTTTGAGCTGAATTACAGTTTTAACATCCGTATCGCGTCTTTCGCGCGGCTCAAGAATTGTTTACGCTCTGCCGTTGCCATACCGCTACTGGTTCCCGGTAATTTCACGGTGAGCGGATTGACCGGTCTTCCATTAATATGGAATTCATAATGTAAATGTGGTCCGGTGGAAATACCGGTATTACCGGAAAGGGCGATGCGTTCGCCTTTTTTTACCTTTTGCCCTGCACGCACTAATGGACGGCTTAAATGCATATAAACGGTTTGATATTCACGACCATGGCGTAACACCACATAACGCCCTGCGCCCCCTGCTTGATAAGCCACTTTTTCGACTAATCCATCTGCCGGTGCGATGATAGGTGTACCTGTTGGGACAGAGAAATCCACACCTTTATGGGGACGAACCCGACCTGTCACCGGGTGACGGCGGCTTGGATTAAATGGCGAAGAAATTCGAGCCTGACGCTGCAACGGATAACGTGCAAAACCTTTTCCTAGGGTTTCGCCTTGTTGGTTATAATAACGACCATTTGAGGCTTGAATGGCATAATAACTCTTGCCGTTAGCGATAATATGAATCCCCTCAACATTACCTTGACCGGTGAGTTTATCCCCTAAATATTCCCGTGAAACCAGCACCGCAAACTGCGTATCTTTTTTGAGTTTTTGTAAACTCACTTGCCATTGTAATGCGGAGCTTAATTGCGAGATCTGACGAGAATCTAGCCCCAATGCACGCAAACTTGCCGAAAATGAACCCTTTACTTGACCTTTCAAGACTTCTTTTTTCCAAACACTTTGTTTTTCGAGAATTTGACGTTTAAATTTTCCCTCTGCAATACGTTCATAGATCCTCTCCTCTTTTTCGGAGACGAGCCAATTTAAGTATTCCAGTTGATCGTTTTTATCTAAAATCCAGTAGAATTGTTGCCCTGCCCGCAGATTTTTTAATTCCGGATAAGCCGCAATGAGTGATTTTGCCGTTTCATCATCCAAACCTGAAAGCCCTAATACATCACTTAACTTATCACCACGCACCACGGTATGACTAAATTGATCGGTAATTCGCAATGCTTCGTCTGCCACATCAAGTAAACTGCTTAAGGCATCTTGTGCATCTTGAGGAAGGGTATCCAGCTCATCAAACTCCGGTTTCACTTCTTCAACTTCATCATCTTGGGCTTGTAATTCGTCATCATAAGAAGTGGCGTCTTCCTCTGTGTGTTGAGGTAAAGCGGCTTGATTGACAGTTTCTTCCGGTATGAGGGATTGATATTGCGCATCACCGACCATTTCAGGTTCAAGATTGCTTTGGACGGAAGGTTCCGATTCAGTGTTATCTTTAATCCCCAACATGATACCGCTAAAAATTAACGCCAATGAAACAAAAAAAATCAGTGCTTTGATACGGGATCTTCTTTTTCGTCTGTCTCGGGCTAATTTAACATGTTGCAAAATAGATTACCTAAATGAAAATAATATCGTCTTTCAGACTACAAATTATTAAAGAGGTTCATTCTACCTTAAAACCCATCAAAAGGATGGCGAAATATTCATCATAAGGTGCGAACATCTTGAGAAAACAACGAAAATAGGCTAAGGTTAGCCACCAAATTTGATACAGACAGTATTATGCAAATCCATTCCATTCAGCGCGATCCAAACAAACCCTTAATTGAACTCAACAATATCAATGTGGTATTTGAACAAAAAACAGCGTTAAGTAATATCAACTTAAGGATTTACCCAAACACTATTATTACGATTGTCGGGCCTAACGGCGGTGGAAAATCAACCTTATTGAAAACCTTACTCAAATTACAACAGCCGACTTCCGGTGAGGTGATTTACGGTAACGATGTGCGCATTGGCTATGTACCGCAAAAAATTCATTTAGACCACAGTTTACCGCTCACCGTAGAACGTTTTCTTGCTTTAAAAAAAGGGGTAAAAACACAAGAAATTTCCACCGCACTTGAGCAACTTTCTATCACGCATTTACGCCAAAGTACTATGCAAAAACTCTCCGGTGGTGAAATGCAACGGGTACTGTTAGCCCGAGCGATATTAAACCGACCAAATTTATTGGTATTAGATGAGCCGACCCAAGGGGTGGATATCACTGGGCAAGCAGAGTTGTATCAACTTATCCGCCAAACACAACAAAAACTCAATTGTGCGGTATTGATGGTTTCTCATGATTTACATATTGTCATGGCAGACAGCCACGAGGTGCTTTGCATTAACCAGCACATTTGTTGTGCCGGTACGCCGGAAACGCTCTCAAACGATCCGGCTTTTATCCGTTTATGGGGTAATCAACTTTCTCAAAATGTGGGCTTTTATACACATCATCACAACCATCACCATAACTTGCACGGCGATGTGTGCGACTGTAATGGCTCATCAATCCATTGTCAAAATTAAGGATAATGAATGTTTGAAATTCTTTTTCCGGCGTTGTTAACCGGTATATTACTATCGCTTATCACCGCCCCACTTGGGGTTTTTGTCGTATGGCGTAAAATGGCCTATTTTGGCGATACCCTTTCCCATTCCGCCTTACTTGGTGTAGCTTTAGGTCTTTTTCTCCAAATCAATCCCTACTTGGCGATTGTGGTGCTGACTTTAATTATCGCGCTCTTAATGGTTTGGTTAGAAAATCACACTCAATTTTCCATTGATACGCTATTAGGCATTATTGCACACAGTTGTTTATCTCTCGGTGTCGTCACCGTTGGGTTACTTAAAAATGTGCGGGTGGATTTAATGAACTATCTGTTTGGCGATTTACTGGCAATAAATTACACGGATTTATTGTATATCGGTATTGGCGTGATTTTAGTTCTCTCAACCTTATTGTATTTTTGGAAGGACCTGCTTTCTACCACCATATCCCCTGAACTCGCTCAAGTGGAAGGGATCAATGTCAAAAAAATGCGTTTTATTGTGATGATTTTAACCGCATTAACCATTGCATTGAGCATGAAATTTGTCGGCGCATTAATTATCACCTCGCTTTTAATTATTCCTGCCGCTACCGCCCGCCGTTTTGCCAAAACACCGGAAGCGATGGTCGGCTTTGCGGTTATCATCAGCATTCTTTCGGTGATCGGCGGCTTAATGCTTTCCGCATTTTATGATACCGCTGTCGGTCCTTCTGTTGTCATTTGCTCGACATTTTTATTTGCCTTATCGTTACTTAAAAGAACGAGTTTGTAGCCTCCCCCAACCAGTGAAAACTATTTGCGCCGCCTGTTAATTCTTGATAAAGTGCGGTAGATTTTTACGGTGTTTTTAGGATAAGAAAATGACCCAAGAATATTTAGATTTTGAATTACCTATTGCAGAGCTGGAAGCAAAAATCGAAGCATTACGCACCGCCTCTGACGATAAAGTCGATTTAACCGATGAAATTACCCGCTTACAAAAGAAAAGCGATGAATTAACCAAAAAAACCTTTGCCAATCTTGATGCATGGCAAGTTTCACGAATGGCTCGCCACCCAAACCGTCCTTATACCCTTGATTATATTGAACACATTTTTACCGAATTTGAAGAGCTTGCCGGTGATCGTGCCTTTGCCGATGATAAAGCCATTGTCGGCGGATTAGCCCGCTTGGACGGTCGCCCTGTCATGGTGATTGGCCATCAAAAAGGTCGCACGGTAAAAGACAAGGTGAAACGTAACTTTGGTATGCCTGCACCGGAAGGCTATCGTAAAGCGCTACGTTTAATGGAAATGGCAGAGCGTTTTAAACTCCCGATTATCACCTTTATCGATACCCCTGGCGCTTACCCCGGCATTGGGGCAGAAGAACGGGGACAAGCAGAAGCCATTGCCCGCAATTTGCGTGAAATGTCGCAATTATCCGTGCCGGTCATCTGTACGGTTATCGGTGAGGGCGGCTCAGGCGGTGCCTTAGCAATTGGGGTGGGCGATAAAGTGAATATGTTGCAATATTCCACCTATTCTGTGATTTCACCGGAAGGTTGTGCCTCGATTTTATGGAAAAGCGCAGACAAAGCCTCAACGGCTGCTGAAGTGATGGGATTAACCGCAGCACGTTTAAAAGAACTCAATTTAATTGATAATATCGTGCCGGAACCGCTTGGTGGTGCACACCGCAATTATACGTTAATGGCAGAGAATTTGAAAAAGCGCTTAACTGAAGATTTAGCCGAACTTGACGGATTAAACCAAGAAGAATTATTAAATCGCCGTTATGAGCGTTTAATGTCTTATGGTTATTGTTAACCATTGAAAAAAAGAGCGGTCATTTTACCGCTCTTTTTAAATTTTATAAAAAATCATATCAAAAATAGGGACAAATATGAAAAATGTACTTTCTATCCAATCCCACGTGGTGTATGGCTTTGCCGGCAATAAATCCGCCACCTTTCCAATGCAATTATTAGGCGTGGATGTATGGGCACTTAATACCGTGCAATTTTCCAACCATACTCAATATGGTAAATGGACAGGTATGGTGATTCCACAAGAACAAATTCGTGAAATCGTTACGGGATTAGAAAACATTGAAAAATTACAAGAATGTGACGCATTGCTTTCCGGTTATTTAGGCTCACCGGAACAAGTGGATCAAATCCTTTATGCCTTAGAACAAATTAAAAAACACAACCCAAATGCCCTTTATTTATGCGATCCGGTGATGCCAAACCCGGAAAAAATTTGTGTGGTGGCAAATGGTGTTCGTGAAGCACTTATCGAGAAAGCCATTCCTGTTGCGGATATTATGACGCCGAATATGAATGAACTGCGTCAACTCAGTGAGTTCCCCATCAATTCTTTTGAGGATGTATTAAAAGCCGCAAATGCTTTGCTGGATAAAGGGGTGAAAAAAGTCCTCGTGAAACATTTAGGCAAAGCAGGGAAAATCAATGATCCGGACACCTTTGAAATCATTATGGCAACACCGGAAGGCATTTGGCATTTAAGCCGCCCACTTTATCAATTCAATTTTGAACCGGTAGGTGTAGGTGATTTAATTGCTGGTACATTCTTAGCGAATTTACTTAATGGAAAATCCGATGTGGAAGCCTTTGAAGCAATGAATAATGAAGTGGCTGGCGTGATGAAAACCACCTTTGAACTCAATTCTTACGAGCTACAAACCATTGCGGCACGTTTTGAGATTCTCAATCCGACTACCCAATACAAAGCAGAAAAAATTGCCTAATGGATTTGTTTTCGGCTTTTGAACAACAAGTTAAACAAACCACCGCTCAACACTATCTTATCGCCTTGAGCGGTGGTTTGGATTCCACGGTTCTTCTTGATTTATTTGCAAAACTCCGTCAAATTCAGCCGCACTTTTATCTCCGTGCGATTCATATTCATCATGGATTAAGCCCTAATGCCGATAGTTGGGCTGAACATTGTCAATCTTTGTGCAACCAATATACGATTCCATTTATCATTGAAAAGGTACAAATTGACCGTAAAAATGGCATTGAAGCAGGGGCACGTGAGGCACGTTATCAGGCTATTTTGCGACATATTCACCCTAATGAAATTCTTGTCACCGCCCACCATTTAAACGATCAAACGGAAACCTTTTTCCTCGCACTAAAACGAGGGAGTGGTTTGCAAGGTTTAGGGGCAATGCAAACCCAAAGCGAATTATTGGGTATGAAAATTTTTCGTCCATTGCTTTCTTTTACTCGAGAGCAATTAGAACACTATGCACAGCGTGAAAATTTGACTTGGATTGAGGATGAAAGTAACCAAGATAGCCGTTACGAACGCAATTTTTTACGTAATGAAATTCTGCCAAAACTCCGTGCACGTTGGACACATTTTGATCGATCCGTTCAACGCGCTGCACAACATTGTTTTGAACAGCAACAGCTCATTAACGAACTCTTACAAGAAACTTTTCTTGAACATTGCCAAACGCCAACAGAATTTCAACTTCACAAGTTCAATCAATATTCATCGCAAAAACAGACCGCACTTTTACGAATGTGGTTTTCTCAACATCAATGGGAAATGCCGACTAAACGCCAACTTGAACAACTGCTCAGTGATGTTGTGTTCGCCAAACAAGACGCTAATCCACAGTTTCATTTCGGAAAACAGATTATCCGCCGTTATCAATCCTGTTTGTATCTCACCTCCGATTTTGCGGATTTAACGAATATTTGCCTTGAGATGCGGGATACCCCGATTCTGCTTCCCGATAATCTGGGTGAACTTGATTTAAAACGAACCCCACAACAGTTTATTTTTTCTTGGCAACAACACACTGTTGCGTTGCCTCCTACTGACTTACCCATTCAAATCCGCTTCGGTTATTCAGGAAAAATCAAACGTCACCCAAAACGTCCGAAGGAGGAAATGAAGAAGATTTGGCAAGAGTTGGGGGTTCCTCCTTGGCAACGGAGCCGTATTCCACTGATTTTTTACCGTGAGCAATTCCAAAGTGCGGTCGGTTTTTTTAAGGTTTTTGAAGATACCGAAAAATAGCTAAAACTTACCGCACTTTGTACTTTTTATCTGATAGAATAGCTCGGCTTTCTATCATTTAGCTCGATTATTTATAAAGGAAAAGAAATGTTTGATTCTTTGATTGTGCAGTTTGTTGTACTTTGGGCTGTCATTGATCCCATCGGTTCAATTCCCGTTTATCTTTCCAAAACCATTGGTTTTTCTCTTGAGGAACGCCGAAAAATTGCGCGTAATGCGGTGATTATCTCTGCCGGTATTCTCCTTTTCTTTTTAATCGGCGGACAAATTCTCTTTGAAGCTATGCAGGTGCCCCTCCCAGCCTTCCAAATCGCAGGAGGACTGGTGCTGTTCCTCTTTGCGCTAACGATGATTTTTGGTGAAAGTAAACCGGAACAAGAAATAAAAATGAGAGCCAATATGACCGAAATTGCCGTTTACCCTCTCGCCGTGCCTTCTATTGCCTCACCGGGGGCGATGATGGCGATTGTGCTTTTAACCGATAACCACCGTTTTAATTTCACCGAACAATTTATCACCGCAGGAATTATGTTCGCAGTATTATTCATTACTTACATTTTATTGCTTGCGGCTAACCGAATTCAGCATTTTATCGGAAACTCCGGTGCCGCAATTATCAGCCGTGTGATGGGATTAATTTTGGCAACGGTGGCGGTGAATAACGTGTTAATCGGGCTGAAAGACTTTTTTACTCAGGTGGCATAAGAAATTGAAATAAAATTGATATTGGAAAAAAGGTTTCTGTGGTGGAAACCTTTTTCTTTTTGGGATATTCATATCGGGTTTCACCGATGGGGGCCAACTTTTTTTGCTCATGCAAAGAGAAAGGAACCTATTTTTTCTACGAATGAAGTGCGGTTAAAAATTTAATATTTTTAAAACTTTTCTAAAACCAACCGCATTTTAAATAATGCGACATAAATTCGGGACCCATATAAATCGCCTTTGCGACTTGGCATTTTTAGCTAAATTTGTACTGTTTGAGCGTAGCGAGTTTACAAATTTAGCGTTAAGAAAATAAGACAAAATCCAACGAATTTTGAATGTCGGCTTTGTCGACAGCCCCGAAGGGGTGAGCAAGTCAGCTATGTTGAATTGCGAATAACAGCGATTTAACTGGGGTGTGTTTTCTTTACCTACTTTCTTTACACGAGTAAAAGAAAATAGGTCGCTAGGTCAACCCTAATAACCTAAAAAATCCCTTAAAATCCCTGCCGTAAACTCTTTCCTTAAATAAAAACCTAAGGGTAAAGTGTCCACCACTTCACCATATTTTCCAATACCTTTAGTGATGGCTTTGCTGTTTGCCCCTTTAGGGCGTAATTGCATCACTTCCCCAATACGGGCGGTAATTTCATGTAGCCGACCGAGGGTGATATAGTCCATTAGCTCTTCCCAATCCTGCTTTAATTGGCGTTCTTGCTCCGGGGTGGGCTGCCATAAAATCGGTGCACCAATATGGCGATCACGCAAAGCAATATGTCGGCTTCCTTCAATAGGAATCCAAAGCACACAGGATAATTTATGGCGAACGTGGGAATTTTCCCATTGCACTCCGGAATTTTGTATCAACGGTGCAAGGCTAACAAAGGTGGTTTCTAGCGGGAAACCTTGTTCATTAATCGGTAAGGTTTTAAGTTCTACCCCAAGATGGGCAAAATCTTGTTCGGCTTTACTGCCGGCAGTCGCCCCTAATGCCGTTTCCAAAAGCATCCCCACCCAGCCTTTATCACGCTTCAAATCCGGGGGAACCGGTATCCCCAAAGTATCGGCAAGCTCACCAAAGGTTAAACCGGCGATAGATTGTGCCTGCACAAGAAGTTGTGTTAAGGTCTGTGTGATCATTATTGGTGATATTTCTTGAAAAAACGGGGTTTTGTGTCTTCAGTTCCTTTATCAATATAAGGAATTTTTTCTAATTGGAGTAAAAAACGTTTTGCAGCCAGCCCACCACCAAAACCGGTGAGCGTTTTATCTTTACCTAAAATACGATGGCATGGAATGATAATACTAATCGGATTGCTTCCCACCGCACCACCCACGGCTCGCACCGCTTTTGGGTTATCAATCATTTTGGCTAATTCGCCATAGCTTGAGGTTTCTCCATAGCCAATTTGTCGCAATGCCTGCCAAATGGCTTGTTGGAATGGCGTTCCCTCCGTTTTCAAGGGAATATCCGAAAATGTTTCCGCTTCTCCCTTAAAATAACGATCAAAAGCTGACCGCACTTTTTGAAAAAGAGGCAAATTATTTTCTTCAATCCATTTAGAATTGGGTTCGAACTGCTCTTTTTCAAAATCAATATGCGTGATCTGTTCACCATCAGATAGAACCAAAAGTTTCCCTACAGGGGAAGGATAATAAGTGTAATAAAGTGCGGTCATTTTCTGCCCCATTTTTTAACATAAAAAAAGCGTACCGAAGTACGCTTTATTATGCGGAATTTTTCCCAGATTAGAAAGCATAGTTTACATTTAAACCATAGAGATTAGCACTCGATTTACTCGTATAATTTACGGCAAAAGGAATATTTTCTTGCGACTCTTTAAATGTTATTTTCTTACCTTTTAGGTGAGCATAAGCAACGTCAATTGATAAATCAGGCGTGACTTTATAGGTTGCGCCTAAACTATACCAAGTCCGATCCGTATCAGGGATAGAGGCAGAATGATGCTGATTTGCCGCCGTTTCATCATAAGCGATCCCGGTACGTAACGTTAGCTTATCTGTCGCATCATAGGAAACCCCTAGGGCAATACGAGAATTGCCACGGAAATATTCAGGTTTTCGCAAAGCCTCTGCGCCATCGCTATTATAGTTCGCTTTCAATTCTTTAAAGCGTTTCCAATCCGTATATTTATAGCTATAGTGGAACGCAAATTTATCCGTCACTTTATGGTAACCGGAAATTTCCCAATAGCCCGGTAAATCAAGATCCAATTCTGCCGTGTCTGTGCGACCTAAAATACGATTGAAAGCTGTATTATCTTTATAATTCACTGTAATCGGAGAATGATAAGCCACCCCTAACCGGTTACGCTCATTAAATTCATACACTAATCCAGCATTCCAACCAAATCCCCATTCATTATCCTGTAAACGCGTCACAACATCACTTCTATCAGATACCTTTCGACCTGCTTGTAGGTTAGTTAAATCAGCAAGAACACCATTTGTTCGCTCTAATTTTGCTTTGGTATAGAGTGCATTAATCCCTAGACCGAAACTCAATCCTTCTGAAATACGATAAGCTCCACTAAGGTTTAAATTAATCGCTGTTAAATCCGTTTTTCCGCCCAAAACACCTGCGCTATAATCTGAATCAAATTCCGTTTTTAAGCCAAAAGGAACATTCATTCCACCACCAACGGAGAATTTTTCATTAATTGGATAAATAAAATAAGCATTTGGAACAAAAGCAGAAGGCACAACGTTATCTTGATTAGCATTTCTACTGGCAAGTGCTGCGTTGATACGAGGATTGTCCGAAGTAAATTGTCCGGATAAATCCACTTTTGCATCAACATAAACACCACCAAAGGAAATTTCAGGACGTTTAAATAAAGTCATCAACGCCGGGTTCGTTGCTACCACTGAAGCATTATCCGCTATCGCTGCTTCACCCGCATAAGCACGCCCCAAACCGGACGTAGAAACTTCGGCTAACTGGAATGCCGCAGCATTTACACCACCGGCAGCAAGGAACATTGCTGTTGCTAATAAAGATTGATTAAATTTTTTCATTGAAAACCCTTTGTTGTTTGGATAAAAACTTAAAAGCTACGAGATTCTAAAACTCCATTTAATTGAGTGCAAATTCATTTTATTGATTTTTATAGAGTTCCGACCAGTGACGATTTTTTATTTAAAGTACGGTGAGTTTTCATCTGTTTTTTAAAAGTGATAAAATAACGCCAATTTCATTTCAAAATAAGGACAAAATATGACCGTAAAATGCAAAGCAGAAGAATCATTGACTTGTAGCTGTGTGGATGTGGGCGCTATTATTGACGGTTCTGACCGTACTGTTAATATTGAGCAAATTTATGCCAGCCAAGCAGAGGCGGAACAAGCCCTAATCCGTTTCACGGAAAAGGCTCGTAAAACAGAAAGTGATCCTTGCGAAATTGTGAGTGAAATCTCGCCTGTAGAAGGGGGGATACAATTAAAGGCAAGTTT
Source organism: Rodentibacter rarus (assembly GCF_001998965.1). Classification (GTDB taxonomy): domain Bacteria; phylum Pseudomonadota; class Gammaproteobacteria; order Enterobacterales; family Pasteurellaceae; genus Rodentibacter; species Rodentibacter rarus. The sequence goes on along the minus strand of NZ_MLHJ01000001.1, from coordinate 33,067 downwards.
TACCTTCAGTTGCCAAGCTGAAGCGATGATCTTTGAATTGGCTAACCGCTAAAAACCTTTTTCATTCTGACCGCACTTTTAAAAAGTGCGGTCTTTTTTTCCGATAAATTTATCGCAAACGTTTGCGTAAACTGATACAATCCGCACTGATTTTTCATTTAATTACTATGGGAAAAACATTGTGAGCAAACCATCATTAAGTTATAAGGATGCCGGCGTTGATATTAATGCAGGCAATGAACTTGTCGAACAAATCAAACCTCACGTTAAACGCACGACCCGTCCGGAAGTGATTGGGGGCTTGGGCGGTTTCGGTGCATTATGTGCCATTCCAAGCAAATATAAAGAGCCTATTTTGGTTTCGGGTACTGACGGTGTCGGAACAAAATTACGCTTAGCCATTGATTTGAAAAAACACGACACCATTGGCATCGATTTAGTGGCAATGTGCGTCAATGACTTAGTCGTACAAGGTGCCGAACCCTTGTTTTTCTTAGATTATTATGCCACCGGGAAATTAGAGGTCGATGTGGCAGCCGATGTGGTGAAAGGCATTGCAGAAGGTTGTGTGCAATCAGGCTGTGCCTTAGTTGGCGGTGAAACAGCTGAAATGCCGGGAATGTATCACGAAGGCGATTATGATTTAGCCGGTTTTTGTGTCGGCGTAGTCGAGAAAGCCGACATCATTGACGGCAGTCAGGTTCGTAGCGGCGATGCCTTAATTGCGTTGGGTTCGAGCGGCCCCCATTCAAACGGTTATTCCTTAATCCGTAAAGTGATTGAGCTTTCCGGTGTTAATCCGTCAACAGAACAATTAGCCGGCAAACCACTAAGCGAACAAGTGCTTGCACCGACTAAAATTTATGTGAAATCCGTTTTATCTTTGATTAAACAAACAGATGTTCACGCCATCGCACACCTGACCGGTGGCGGCTTTTGGGAGAATATTCCACGAGTATTGCCGAAAAATACTAAAGCGGTGATTGATGAAAAAAGTTGGCAGTGGCAGCCTATTTTCAAATGGTTACAGGAACAAGGTAATATTTCCACTTACGAAATGTACCGCACTTTCAACTGCGGCGTGGGGATGGTGATTGCCCTTCCGCAAAATCAAGTGGAAACCGCTTTGGCATTGTTAAAACAGGCGGGCGAAAACGCTTGGCTTATCGGGCATATTGAACAAGCGGCAGAGGGCGAAGCACAAGTCGTCATTCAATAGCCCCACCCTTTTCTTTGAGGCGAATGAAAATTCGCCTTTCTTTTCTTTATTTTTAGGATCTTTATGAAAAAAATTGCCGTCCTGATTTCAGGACAAGGAAATAATCTCCAAGCGATCATCGATGCCTGCGAAAAAGGGTTTATCACCGCCCAAATAGCCTGTGTCGTCAGTAATAAAGTAGAGGCTTTTGGGCTTGAACGGGCGAAAAGTGCGGTCATTCCTACGGGTGTTTTTTTACGTCAAAATTTCACGAGTAATCAAGAAATGGATCGCCACATTGGGGATTATTTGGAAAGTGCGGGGGTTGATCTGATCGTGCTTGCCGGCTATATGAAAATTTTAACCCCAGATTTTATCCAACGTTTTAATGGGAAAATTATTAATATTCATCCGTCATTATTACCTAAATACCCGGGGCTAAACACTTATCAGCGTGCATTCGATGCAGGTGATTGCGAACATGGTACGACAGTCCATTTTGTCAATGAAGAAGTGGATGGCGGTGCGATTATTTTACAAGCCAAAGTTCCGATTTTCCCTGATGACAATGTAGAAGAAATTGAATTACGCACGAGAGAGCAAGAATATCGTATTTACCCGATGGTCATTAAATGGTTTGTAGAAGATCGTTTAACCCTCAAAGAAGGTATTGCCTATTTAGATGGGAAACCACTATCAAAACAAGGTTATGCTTGTGAGTAAAAGAAAAGCGATGAAATCATTCATCGCTTTTTTGCTAAATAGAGGACGATTTATAATTAGAAACGATATGCCAAACCTGTGAAGAACACAAATGGATCAAGTTTGAGTTTGACTTCGTGTTCATAGTTTCCACTTACTTGTGGAACTTTAAATTTAGCAGTCGTTTTAATACGGGTGTACCACATTGCGGTATTCAAATATAAGTTGTCGGTTAATTTAATATCGATACCCGCATTCACAACCGGGGCAAAAGAATGTTTTTTCACATTAACATCGGTAATTAACGGGTCAATTGATTTAGCATTAAAGAAACGTGTGTAGTTTAAACCCACACCAAGATATGGACGAGAACCCGCATCTTTATCTAAGAAATAATATTGTAAATAGAGACTTGGCGGTAATTGTTTGACTTTCACTACATTACCAAGATCAGCTCCTAACGCTGGCACATTCGCTTTCACTTTGTGTGAAAATGGAGTTGCCGCTAACAACTCTAAACCGACATTGTCAGTGAACATATAAGTACCGGTTAAGCCTAATTGAGCATTATCACCCACTTCTAAATTAATCTGCGTATTAGTTTTAGTGGTAGATTCAGAATTTGCTGATACAAACACACCACCGGCACGTAAAATCACATCGCCTGCTTGGTGAGCATTTGCCATACCTGTGAATAACGCAGCAGTTAAACCTAACGCAAGTGCTGTTTTTTTCATATTGAACTCCTTAAGTCTGATATTTGAATGATAACCATAAAAAGACTATGGTTATTTGCGGTTCGTAATATACTCCATATTAAGTAGTAATTCTGTGATCTAGTTCAAGTTTTTATAAATTAATAAAATTATTTATACAAAATGACCGCACTTTTTCCCAAAAGCCCGAAACAGCAAAATTTGCCCCATATCAAAAAGCGGAATTTTTAGATAAGATAAATGGCAGAAGTGCATAAACAAGGTATAATTGCCCCATTTTTTGATTAAGAGAAGTTCGAATGAAAATTAACTTTACGCAAATTTTACAAGATAGTTGGAATTTTTTCCGTAATCAGCAAAAAACAATGTTTCAATTTGTCTCCATTCTCTTTATGGTGCAAGTATTTAATATATTATTAAGCCCCCCAATCGCTTCAATAGATACGGCGTTGACTGTTGATACCTTACCTCAATTAATGGAGGAAAATGCCTCAAGTATAGCCTTTTCCTTTTTAATCACCCAATTAGTGACCACCTTTATTGCTTCTTGGGGACTTATGACGATCTCTCAAATCAGCCGACAAAATCACCGCACTTTAGCCCAAAGTTTTCAGGCCACACTTCCACGATTTTTAGGGGTGGTTATTTTGGATTTAATTGCAATTATGCCGATATTGCTCGGTTTATCTGAAATACTGGCAGCGGTTTTAATGAAAACATCACCATCCATTATTTCACTTGCTGCGCTTATCTTTGGAATGGGATTTTTTATCCGTTTAAACTTATCCACCACCCATTATTTAACCACACAAGATAGCATCGGGCACAGCCTACGAAAAATTTGGTTACAAGGAAAAAATCAAAAAACCGCCTTATTGATTTATGCGTTACTCGTCTATTTCGTTACCCCTATTTTGATCTTTCAACTCTCAGCTATTTTCAATCACCTTATTTTTAGTGTTTTCGTGGGTATTTTAGCTGCTGCGCTCAACATTTTTATGTTGGTGGTGACTTATCGTTTTTACAGTTTGTTTATGAAGGAGTCATAATGAAACAACTACTTGAATTTATTCCGCTGATTTTATTTTTTATCACCTATAAACTGAGCGGTGTACGTGATGCCGCAATTGTTTTAGTGATCGCAACCCTTGTACAAATGGCTATCTTAAAATGGAAATACGGCACAATTGAAAAACAACAAAAAGTCATGGCAAGTGCGGTCATTTTTTTTGGACTTTTAACCGCCTATTTTAATGAAATACATTATCTCCAATGGAAAGTCACTCTTGTAAACGCACTTTTTGCCATCATATTGCTTGTGGCACAATTCCAATTCAAAACACCTTTGATAAAAAAATTACTGGGTAAAGAAATTAAGCTACCGGAAAAGGCTTGGAATACCCTCAACCTCGGTTGGGCTATTTTCTTTATGATTTGTATGTTGGTGAATATTTATATTAGCCGCAATATGTCGGAAGCGGCTTGGGTTGATTTTAAATCCTTCGGTTTAATCGGTATGACACTGATTGCAACCCTCATTTCCGGTGCTTATATTTACAAATTTCTCCCCAAAGATGAACAAAATAACCATAAAGACGGAGGGAACTTATGACCTCAAATTTTATTGATAAAAACGGTCGCCAATCAAAAGGCGTACTTTTACTCCGCACGCTCGCTATGCCATCCGACACCAATGCAAATGGTGATATTTTTGGTGGATGGATTATGTCACAAATGGATATGGGAGGCGCTATTTTAGCCAAAGAAATTGCCCACGGGCGGGTGGTGACCGTTGCCGTAGAAAGTATGAATTTCATTAAGCCTATTGCCGTAGGGGATGTGGTGTGCTGTTACGGTCAATGCCTAAAAATCGGACGTTCTTCTATTCAAATTAAAGTCGAAGTCTGGGTAAAAAAAGTTGCCAGCGAACCCATTGGCGAACGCTATTGCGTCACTGATGCGGTGTTCACCTTCGTTGCCGTAGATAGCAAAGGAAAATCCCGTGCGATTCCACGAGAAGGTAATGAGGAGCTGGAAAAAGCCCTCGCCTCCATTCAAGAATATGAAAACCAACAAACTCACAATGTTTAAAGGAGAAAATTATGTATTATGTTATTTTTGCCCAAGATATCCCCGGCACACTTGAAAAACGCCTTGCTGTTCGTGAGCAACATTTAGCCCGTTTAAAACAATTACAAGCCGAAGATCGTTTACTCACTGCGGGCCCTAATCCGGCGATTGATGATGACCCCCCCGGAGAGGCAGGATTTACCGGTTCAACCGTCATTGCCCAATTTGACAGCCTAGCTGCGGCTAAAGATTGGGCTGAACAAGATCCTTATGTTGAGGCTGGGGTTTATGGAGAGGTCATCGTAAAACCCTTTAAAAAAGTATTCTAAGGGAACGCATCCACAAAAAAGCGAATCTTTAGATTCGCTTTTTTGTTAATTGAATCATACAGGTTTAACCGTCTATAGCATTAAACAAACTCAACCTCACAAAGAATATTCTTATCTTACAGGAATAGTATGAAAAAACGTTCTCTTATTTCTCTTGCAATCTTAACCGCACTTTCTCTGCCGATCAGCGCAACTATCAATGCTGATAAGCCGAAAAGCACGCAAACTATTAATCTCGCAGAAGAACAGTCGAAATGGCAACAAAATCAACATAGTGCTGAGTTAAAGCGTCTTAATCAACGAACAACATTCTTACAATTTGAAAACCTGTTGAAAAGTGCGGTGAAAAATCAGCGAGTTTTTGAAAATCGAGCCATTTTTTTATCATTAATTCATTCCTTAGAAGGCTATCCGTTACAAACTGATGCTTGGGTGGCTTATTTTGACAGCCAAATAAAATCGGTAACGCAAAGCACGCCTTCAACAGAAGTGATGGTACTAAAAAAAGAAATTGAAGATTATATTGCCCAACATCCTCGACATTTTTTCCGCTCCCGTTTAGAACAGCATATTCTGACACTACTGAATAACAGTGGCGCCGAACAATTGGTGGACTATGCCAAAAAGCTCCCCCCCGCAAGCCTAGAGATGCAACTGGCGGTATTAAATCGAGAATATCAGATTGCTCAACAATCCTCAGTATTTCCCTCCCAAGAAGTAGAGATTTTGAACCGTTTTGAAGCCCTTTGGCTTAATCATGGCGAAGTAGCCCAACAGTCCGAGCTATGGCAAAAATGGTATGCGAAGGGAGGACGAAGCACAGATAAAATTTATCAAAAAGCAGAAAAGTTATTCAGTCAAAATGATGCCAAAAGCTTGGCTTTGCTGGCAGGAGAATTGGATCATCTCAATAACATAAAAGAAGATCCGAGCATTTTAGCCAATTTACAACGCTACATAGATTTACTCAACAATCCGGCTAATTTCAATACCTTTGCAGAAGCCTTGCCTGATAAGGATGAAGAGAAAATTCGACATCAATTTGCGATCATACAAGGCTTTTCCCGTTATTTACGCACTCTATCCGAAAATAGAGAAAATCCGGATTTTACCCCTTATTTACAATGGGCGAAAAATTGGCAACTCAATGAGGCTCAACTTCGTGATTGGAAAATCGCTTTTATCAGCCGTTTTTTTGATAATGAATCCCCCCATTTTCAACAATGGCGTGATGCTGAACTCTTAACGTTAAATGCCGATAATCTAATTGAACGCCGTTTACGAATGGCAATTTGGCAAAAAACCGATCTTATGCCTTGGCTCAATGCCCTTTCAGTAGAGGGAAAAGCAAAACAAGAATGGCGTTATTGGCGGGCTAAAAGCGATCAACAAAAAACACAAGAAATATTAACCGCACTTTCCAAAGAACGGGGATTTTATCCGATGTTAGCTCAAGCTATGCTCAATCCTCAACATCGTGGTGCGGATTATCGTGTTGAACTCAATCCCTCACTCGTCAATGAAACCCTTATTAAATCGTATCACAATGAGTTAGCGGAAATCGCCGAGCTTAGACAATTAGATCGTTTTGGGGTGGCCAAACAACGTTGGCGTTTTTTACTCGACAATCTTCCTGGTGCAGAAAAGCAAGTGCAGCAAATTGCACTCAGCGAATATGCCAATCAACAAGGCTGGTTTGATTTAGGGGTGGATGGGTCGATTATGGCAAAAGCCTGGGATCATATCGCCCTACGCTTACCTAATGCTTATCAAAATTATTTTGATATGGCATTAATGCCCTCTTCCATAAAAAGGGAACATACCATAACCAAAACCTTTGCCATGGCAATTGCCCGTCAAGAAAGCGCTTGGAACCCAATGGCACAATCTTCTGCGAATGCACGAGGATTAATGCAACTTTTACCAAGCACAGCCAAAGCCACCGCCGATAATAATCAATTGCCTTATCAAACGGAAAAGGATTTGTTCAAACCATTGAATAATATTTTGCTTGGTACGGCACATTTGAATGAGCTTAATGAGAAATATCCGAATAATCGGATCCTTATTGCAGCAGCTTACAATGCCGGAGCAAGTCGGGTGGAAAAATGGTTGGCAAGAGCGGGAGGAAAATTGACGATGGATGAATTTATCGCCTCCATCCCTTTTTTTGAAACCCGTGGTTATGTGCAAAATGTATTGGCTTATGATTTTTATTACCAACTCTTGCAACATAAAGAAAATCCACAAACCTTTAGCCAGGAAGAATTCGATCGGCTATACTAAGCGCACTAGTTTAATAGTATAGGATAATACTCATGTATATCAGTCGCAATTTAGATCAATGGCAGGCTTTTCTTGCCATGTTACAAACCGCTTTTGAACAAGGCAAAGCACAGGATTTATTAACCTTACTTCTCACCGCAGACGAACGTGATGCCGTGGGGTTACGCTTACAAATTGTCTCCCAACTATTAGACAAAAATTTATCTCAACGTGAAATCCAGCAAAATCTGAATACCAGTGCCGCCACCATTACGCGTGGCTCGAATATGATTAAAACCATGGATCCGGATTTTATGGAATGGGTAAAAGCACAACTTGATCGCCTTGAAAAAAACTAAGCAAATTTTAACCGCACTTTTACGGTTACTCAGCCTAAAATGGTGGAAGAAAAATTGGCAACGCATCGCAATCCGATTTTTCTTCGCCATTTTTGCCTTTATCCTTTTTTTCCGCTTTGTGCCTGTACCTTTTTCCTCTTATATGGTTCAGCAACAAGTGGGACATTGGCTTCAAGGCGATTTCCATTATCGGGCAAAATCCACCTGGGTCAGCCTTGAAAAAATTTCCCCCAATATGCAACTGGCGGTGATCGCCGCAGAAGATCAAAAATTTCCTTCTCACTTTGGTTTTGATTTCACGGCTATCCAAAAAGCCTTTAAATATAACGAAAAATCAACACACCAAATTCGGGGTGGCTCGACCATTTCTCAGCAAACGGCTAAAAATTTAATGCTATGGCACGGACAAAGTTGGCTCCGTAAAGGATTGGAAGTGCCTGCCACGCTGTTATTGGAACTAGGCTGGTCTAAAAAGCGAATTTTAGAAGTCTATCTCAATATTGCGGAATTTGGCGAAGGGATTTTTGGTGTGGAAGCGGCAAGCCGTTTTTACTTTAATAAATCTGCAAAAAATTTAACTCAATCCGAAGCGGCATTGCTGGCAGCCATTTTACCCAACCCCATCATTTACCAAGTCAACAAGCCCAGTGCTTGGGTACGTAAAAAACAGCAATGGATTCTCAAACAAATGAGAAACTTAGGAATCAATTATTTAAAACGATTAGATTAAAAAAGTGATCTGATCCCAAAAAGTTAGACTCATTTAATTCAAGGACTGAGTTTTGTATTCCACGGGGCTTAGTCCTTTTAGTTTTGCTTGAATCCGTTCATGATTATAGTAATGAATATATTCATGAATCGCTTTTTCAAGTTGCTCAAACGTTTCAAATCGATTGCCGTAATAACATTCCGTTTTTAATCGGGCAAAAAAAGCTCTTCATCGCACTATTATCAAGGCATTTCTCGACATACTTTATTGAATACTATCCTCAAGTATTTTACGATAGCTTTCCATTTGATATTGCCCCCCTTGGTCTGAATGGAGTATCGGTTTTGCGCCATCATTCTCGTAATCTGCTCAAAATTTGGGCTTGGTACCAAGTCATAAACGATAGTTTCGCCGTTAAACAAGTCTTTAATTGGAGATAAATAAAGTTTGCCTTCAGCACATTTAAACTCACTGACATCTGTTAGCCATTTCTCATTCGGGGCAAGTGCAACAAAATTTCGCTGTAAAAGATTGTCGGCGATATGCCCTACTTCACCTTGATAGGAACGATATTTCCGTTGTTTGCATTTTCTCTTTAATCCCAATTTATGCATAATGGATTGCTCTCTTTTGTGATTGATGCTCATCGTTTTTCTTAATGCTAATGTCACTCAACGATAGTCATAGCAACCATTATTTTCATGATAAATCCGTTCTATTTCTTGCAGAATAAAGGTTTTTTCGCTACTTGAGCTTTTAAGTGATAAAAGAAAACACTTCGTGCTAACCCAATTAAACGGAGTAACAACTCAAGTGGAAAGTGAATGCTCAAGGCTTATACAATTTCTGCCTTTTCTCCATTTTTTGTTGGTTGAGTTCCCGCAACTTTTTTAAGATGGCATTCTCCGCTTCAAGCTCTAAAATTCGGTAACGCAAACGTTCTTCTTCTGTTTTGGGCGGTGGCGGCATTTCTTATAGAATAGTGCCTATTTTTAACGGCTTGTATGACGGTTAATTTAAATTCAGGAGAATAGATTTGTTTGTGGTTTAGTTTAGTATCGTTAAGCTATTGATTCCACAGTGATTAAATCGGGTAATCCAAAATCTTAACGTACGCTCTTTAAGACGAAATTGTTTGCGTGTCAGTGAGCGATTTTTATTGTGTTGGAGATAAAATTCGATCACTTGCTGTTTGAAAAGTGGGTTATATTTAGTCATAAAAAATCTGCACCTTAGTGAGTTGAAATTTAGTCCAACTTTTGGGAGCAGATTAGTTTTTCTTCGTATTTTTACTGATCGATGTGGAAACAGGAGATCAGCCTTCCACCATCATATCGTTCAAAAGGGGGGAGGGTTTCACGACATTTCTCAGTGGCTTTCCAACAACGAGGATTAAAAGCACAGCCTTTTGGCGGATTAATCGGGCTTGGCAATTCCCCGGTTAATTTAATACGTTCACGGCGTAAATGCGGTGAAAGACGGGGGGTAGCCGAAAGTAAGGCTTGTGTGTAAGGATGCTGTGGATTAGAAAAAATCTGCGCCGTGCGGCCTTTTTCCACACAACGCCCTAGATACATCACCATCACTTCATCGGCAATATGCTCCACCACAGAAAGATCGTGAGAAATAAACACATAAGAAAGCCCTAATTCATCCTGTAAATCCATCATTAGATTTAACACTTGCGCCCGTACAGATACATCTAACGCTGACACCGGTTCATCGGCCACCACAATATCCGGTTCTAACATTAAGCCTCGAGCAATGGCAATACGTTGGCGTTGTCCACCGGAAAACATATGAGGATAGCGATCGTAAAATTCCGGACGTAATCCCACTTTTTCCATAATCGAAAGGACTTTTTCCTTACGTTGTTGAGCGGAAAGTGTTGTATTGATAACAAGCGGCTCTTCCAAAATTGCGCCGATTTTCTTGCGTGGATTCAATGAGGCATAAGGATTTTGGAAAACAATTTGAATTTTCTTACGACGTAAGGCTTTGGTCTTTGCATTATTCTCTAAAAAATTCTGTCCGTTGTAATAGAGCTCACCCTCTGTGGGCTGTTCAATCATCGCAAGCAATCGCCCCAAGGTGGATTTACCGCAACCGGATTCCCCCACCACAGCAAGGGTTTTGCCTCTCTCTAACTGAAACGACACACCGTCTAACGCTTTTACCAACTGAGGTTTAGCCAATAAGCCTTTTTTAACCGGATAGTATTTTTTTAACCCGATGGCATTCAATAAAGGCGCATTCTCTTTGATAGGATCTGTCATTGATTATTCTCCTTTACCGCATGCAACCGGTTCCCCATTCACATTGAGTGGGGTATGGCATTTCACTTTACGCTCACCGAACTGATGTAATTCAGGTTCAACTTGGCGGCAATATTCCGTTGCATAAGGGCAACGAGGGTTTAATAAACATCCGTTTGGTCGGTCATAACGCCCCGGCACAACCCCGGGCAGGGATTGTAAACGTGATTTTCCTTCAGCAAACTCCGGTAAAGATCGCAATAAAGCTTGGGTATAAGGATGTTTTGGTTCTCGGAAAATCTCCTCAGCACGGCCTTCTTCAACCACTTGCCCCGCATACATCACCACAATGCGATGTGCTGCTTCGGCAACGAGCGCAAGATCGTGGGTAATTAAAATGAGCGACATACACTCTTTTTTCTGTAAATCGAGTAGCAGATCCACAATTTGTGCTTGAATGGTTACATCCAATGCGGTGGTTGGTTCATCGGCAATCAGTAATTTAGGTCTACAGGCAATTGCCATGGCAATCATCACCCGTTGACTCATCCCTCCCGAAAGTTGGTGAGGGTAAACATCAATGCGTGATTGTGGATCGGGAATACCAACCAAACGTAGAAGCTCCAACGTGCGTTCACGGCGTGATTGCTTTGAACCGCCTTCGTGAATTTTGAGCGCTTCCATAATTTGAAAACCTACCGTATAGGCTGGATTAAGGCTCGTCATCGGGTCTTGGAAAATCATTGCCACATCGGCGCCAATGAGAGAGCGTTTGTCTTTATCACTCAGCGTTAATAAATCTTTATCCTCAAAGACTAAGGATTTTGCCGACACTTTTCCCGGATAATCAATTAACCCCATAATGGCAAGGGAACTCACGGATTTCCCCGAACCGGATTCGCCCACAATGCCCAGCACTTCCCCTTGCTCGACTTGATAGCTCACCCTATCTACCGCTTTAAAAGCAGTGTCTTCCTCACCGAAATGAACAGAAAGATCGTTGACTTCTAATAATGCCATAGCGCTCCCCTATTGTTTCAGTTTTGGATCGAGGGCATCACGCAAACCGTCCCCCATTAAATTAAATGCTAATACCAAGGATAAAATCACTAATCCCGGAATGGTGACAAGCCAATTCGCCGCCTGCATAAAACTACGAGCCTCAGAAAGCATCGTGCCAAGTTCCGGTGTAGGTGGTTTTGCCCCAATACCGAGGAAACCCAGGGTAGCAAGCTCCAAAATAGCATTAGAAATCCCCATGGTCATTTGCACAATCAGTGGCGCTAAACAGTTAGGCAAAATCACAATAAACATCAAACGTAAAACACCGGCTCCCGCTACTTTTGAAGAGGTGACATAATCCCGATTTTTTTCATTCATCACCGCCGCTCGGGTTAAGCGCACATAACTTGGAATAGAAACCACCGCAATAGCCAATGTTGCGTTCACCAAGGAGGGTTCAAGAATGGATACCACAACAATCGTCAGTAATAAATTGGGAATGGCAAGCATGATATCAATTAAACGGACAATCACCGTATCTAACAGCCCACCGTAATAGCCTGCCAACAACCCTAAACTCGTTCCCAATAAACAAGAAAGGATCACGATCACAAACCCGGCAAATACAGAAATTCTCGTGCCATAAATAATACGAGAGAGAATATCCCGACCGATATCATCCGTCCCCAGTAAATAAACCGCATTCCCCCCCTCATACCAAGCCGGTGGCAATAAAAGTGCACTGCGGTTTTGCTCAGCGGGATCAAAAGGGGCAATATAAGGCGCAAAGAGGCTAATTAATGCCACGATTAAAATAAAAGTTAACCCGATAAGCGCCCCTCTATTTTGCTTAAAATAAAACCAAAATTCTTGTAGAGGTGTTTTAGGCGCTAACATTGATGTCGTTTCTGTCATTTTTTCACCCACCATTAATGACGAATACGCGGATTTACCACGCCGTAAAGTAAATCGATGGTTAAATTCACCACGATGATGATTGTGGCGATAATTAACACAGAACCTTGTAGCACCGGATAATCCCGCGCATGAATGGCATCAATAATCCATTTACCGATACCCGGCCATGAGAAAATAGTTTCCGTTAATACCGCACCGGAAAGCAGCTGACCGACAATTAACCCCACCACGGTCACTACCGGAATTAAGGCATTACGCAAAGCGTGCACAATCACCACACGGGGATAACTCAACCCTTTTGCTTTCGCTGTGCGAATATAATCTTCACCTAATACTTCTAACATCGCCGAGCGGGTCATTCTGGTAATGATAGCAAGGGGAATTGTGCCTAACACAATCGCCGGCAAAATCAGCGATTTGACTGCATTTTCAAAAGCCCCCGGCACACCGGAAAGCCAAGTATCAATCAACATAAACCCGGTTGGCGTGTCAATCCAAAAATCATTCTCTAAACGCCCCCCTTGTGGTAAACCTAAGGCAGGGGATACATATAAAATCAGAATTAAGCCCCACCAGAAAATGGGCATGGAATAACCGGTTAATGACAAAGTAGTGACCGTATGAGAGATCCAACCGTCTTTTTTTACTGCGGCGATCGTGCCCAATATCACGCCACCGAGTAATGACCAAAAAAGTGCAAAAAAAGCCAACTCAGCCGTAGCAGGGAAAAGGGTAAAAAATTCGCTCAGAACCGGTTGTTGAGTACGAAATGAAGCGCCAAAATCCCCTTGAAGCACATTGCCAATATAGTTGAAATATTGCTGATATAAAGGAAGATCTAACCCTAATTGATGCATCATTTGCTGATGAACTTCAGGCGTTAACCCACGTTCGCCCATCATAATTTCCACCGGATCTCCCGGGATAAAATGTACGAGAGCAAAGGTGACAAAAGTAATAGCGATAAAGGTTGGAATCACCATTAAAATTCGTTTGAAGATAAATTTAAACATGCAATCACTCTGTAATAGAAAGCAAAAGTGCGGTCATTTTCACCGCACTTTTACCATAAAGTCGCTATACCTAAAATAAAATACTTTCGGATTCTACCGCACTTTTTCCCCTTTTTTCAAATTACCAATTGTTATTAGTCATTCTTTTCTAGAATATGCAGATATTCTATTGTTGAATCAGCCTTATAATTCCTACTTTTCGATTTATCTGCTTTAAATCGCTGATAGTCGGTTGCCACAAGATCATATTTTCCATATTGAGAAAAAATTTGCCTGATTTTTGATTGAGGCATTAATCCTTCATTATTGTAACTCAAAAATATATATTTAAAATTTGCTTGTTGAATCAGGTCTTCAAACTCTTGTTCAACAGTTACTTTTGAACAATATTTAGAACGGGAATATTCCCTTAAACCTGTTTTACCTTTTGGTATAAATTCATCATACTCTGCGATAGTATTAAGCAGATGGTAATTAGCACCATACTGACGACTATTATACGGAGGATCAAGATACAAAATGTCACCTGATATTTCTTTAATAAGCTTATTAGCATCTTCTTGAAAAACTCGATGAGTATTTTTAGTTAAGTCAAAATCAGCAGGCTCAAGAAATAAATCTTTCTCCGCAGTTTTTTTAATCCCCTTAAGAAACGCTCCATAAACTGATGCTGTATTAGCAACCTTATCTGCACTTTCAAGTAATGATGCTAACAAAAAATAATAACAATCTTCCGTAATTTCTTTATTATTTCTTAACTTACTTATTGTTTTTCTAATAGTATCAATCTTTCTACCATTATTATCTTTAAAATATTGACGTCCTTGTCCGCCTCCCAAGCAATAATTTTTAAAAATAAATCCTTCCTCTAGCGGTAGATTATTTAATTCATTAATAATGTCTGAAGCAGATTTGATTATTCTATGATTACCAATATAATTCCGATTAATAACATAACTATATTTTTCAAGATCGTTTACGATAACTTCTCTTACATCTTTCTTTAATGCTCTAGAAATAGCGCCTGTTCCAGCAAAAATATCAGCAAATATTTTCTGAGATAAGTCTTGACCAACAACACTATGAATTTCTTTTTTTATCCAATTTGATAATTTAAGTTTTGAACCAATATAATTCATTATTTTTCCGGATATAATTTATTTAGAATAAACCTAGCAGAATACTTAGATACTTCGTCAGATATTCTTTTCACACAACTCTTACGATATTGAACCGGGTCATATTGATAACATCCTATACAACCTAATTCCTGGGTATAATTCTCATCTCCTTCATAGAATGAATAAGGATTACCTAAAATATTTCTAGCATCCCATCTTTTATTTGTTTCCTTGCAAGACTTACATATTTGTCGTTTCACATCATTCGCTGCTTTACATAAGGGCTGAAAATCTTCTAGTTTTTGTGTAGCTATATTACTAACTCTATTATCATCCTTTCTTCCATTCTTATGATCTATCTCTATTTTAGTATTTTCCGAACAACCATTAATCCCTAACATTACACATTTTTGGCTTTTATAATAGTTTTTAATATCTTGCCTAATATTTTGGTTAAAACTTTTTTTTCGATTAAACCCAGCAAGACGAATAGCATCAATAGAATTCCCCAATGTTCTAGTTTTATCAAATTCTACAATATATTGTCTAGCTAATTGAGAACTTGCTCTACACCAGCTCCCCCCATTGCCTAACTTAAGTTCCTTATATTTTCCAGAAAATTCTGCTGAATCAACCCAGCGTGAAAATCCCTGTTCATCAGGAACTGCCAATTCTAAGAAAAGTTGTATTTTTGTTTTTTTAGTCATTAAAATTCCTTCTTAAATACCATAATATATTCATGTTTAAAAATGTAGTAATCACTTGCTAATGCCCTATACCGCCATATTCCTTGAGTACCAAATTTCCCACGATTACCCTCAATATTTTTAACAATAATACCTTTTAACTTAACTTTAAAAGTCCTTTTTATCATATCCATACAATAGAAAGCTAAGGGCAATACTTCACTATTTTTATAAACGTCACCAACTACAATTGAAAAATATCGACCTTTATCTAAAAACCTTAATACATTCTGACACACAATCTTAAATCTATTTATAAATTCATTAATATTACTAACTTGAGAAAGATCATTTTCATCACTAGTAAACTTAACAATATCCATATATGGAGGATGCATCAAAATAAATTGCGCTGTTTTCTGAATTTCAGAAAATATTCTATCTGTTTCATAAAAATCCATTGAATTACAATATCTTATATGAAACTTATTAAAATTAGAATTCCTCATTGTATCATCAACATAAGTAACCATCTGCTTATTTATATCAAAACCTATGTACTCTCTATTAAGATTCTCACACTCAAATAGTGTTGTTCCACTTCCCATAAATGGCTCAAAGACAACCTCACTCTCCCTAGTATAACGTCTAATAAGTTGATTTGGTATCTGTGGAATAAAATTTCCATGATAAATATTTTTATGCTTTCCTGTTTTATCTCGTTCAGACATTAACCACAGACTATCGGTGTTAATATCTAGCCCTCTCCAGTTAGCCAAATCAAGATTATTTATCTTCATAATAATTATCCCTATATAAAATATCAATATTCATATTCTTCTAATTTTAACTCATCATTCTCTACAAAAAACTCAATATATTTTAATTTTATATTATTAAACTTATTGAAAAAATTAAACTCATTAATCAGACTAGAAAAACATTCTGATTCCTTCATATCAATTCTCCTCGATATCAATATTGGTGATAAATCAGAAGGACAATTAGGGAGATAATACTGATGAAGCCAATCTACATAACGTTGAATCTGATTAGTTATTCCTAAATATGCCTCTGTTGATTTTAACTCGATAGGTAAACATTCTCGATTAATTCCTTTTTTCTTTGAAATTAAGATATCAATACGTTGCATACCAACCCCACAAGATACTTCATTACCAATCCATTCAATATATTTCCCTAAATAATACTCAGCATTTTGGAGAATATAAGCCTGTAAATGAGACTCAAATTGCCTATTAGCATTAAATTTACCAATTAACCTTGGAAATAAATTTATTTCTTCTTTCCTACCTTTATACTCTCTAAAGAGCGAAGAGGAAATAATCTTTTGGGTTTCTATATCAAAAGAAAAAGCACTACTATCTAATATATTTTTATTATTTTTATTTCTTAATAATTGACGTAATCTTTCAAACTCATAAGAGGTAATCATTGTATTACCACGATTACCCTTTAATTTTCGATAAATTAAACTCCATAACATTTGATTAGGTGATGTTATATTTTTTATTTCATCTAATGCTTCCCACTCAGTTACTCCTTCTTGATAAACCTCATAAGGTTTTATTTGAATTCTAAATGTCAATGATTTTCCTAGCTCTGAAGTAAGATATTGTTCTCCACCATAATTATCTAGAAAAGAGCTACTAATGACCTCAAAAATACCGTAAAATTTACCTTCAAAAATTTTATTTTGTCCACTTTGTTGTAAATAAAAAATTATGTGATCACCAATTCTAATTCTATTTATATCCGCAATCATTCCAACAAGATTATTTTCTGTCTTGTGATTGAGTGTAGAGTTACTTTGAGAATTAAAATCAATATATTCATCTCTAACACCTGTGCCTGCAAACATATATTCAAGATGAACTTTAAATGTTTGACTATTTACAATAAAAACATGCGCTGTGGCCATGAAACTCCCCTCTTAATTATCAATAGTAACCTATCGCACTTTCTCCAATTTTGCCAAATGAGCGATCAGCCATTTAATGCCTTGCGCTTGGAAAGCGATTTGTAACCTTGTGTTATTATCCGTTCCCTCAACATTGATCACCGTTCCTAAACCAAACTTTTCATGTTTGACTTTTTGTCCCATTTTCCATTCATTTTCACTGTCTGCGGAAGCGGTCAACGTGCCAACTTTGGCTAAATTCATCGCTCGGGTTACAGTTCCCCGTAAACGAATTTCTTGAATACATTCTTGTGGTAACTCAGCGATAAAGCGAGAAGGCAAATGCCGCTCTTCTTTTGCATATAAACGGCGGCTTTCCGCATAAGAAATCGTGAGTTTTTGCTTTGCTCTGGTAATCCCTACATAGGCTAAACGGCGTTCTTCTTCTAAGCGTCCCGGTTCTTCAAAAGAACGGAAACTTGGAAATAATCCTTCCTCTACGCCAACCATAAATACTCGTGGAAATTCTAACCCTTTGGCGGAATGTAATGTCATCATTTCCACACAGGATTGGTGTGGCGATGCTTGTTCTTCCCCCGCCTCAAGGGAGGCATGGGTTAAAAAGGCCGTCAGCTCTGTCATCTCATCAGCCTCATCCGGTTTTACAAATTCACGGGTAGCGGTGACTAATTCTTCCAGGTTTTCAATCCGAACTTCACCTTTTTCACCCTTTTCCTGTTTATACATTTCATATAAACCGGAGTGTTTAATCACAAAATCCGTTTGAGCAAAAAGTGGCATCTCTGAGGTATCCAATGCCAAGGCATTGATCAGCTCTTGGAAACGTAATAAGGCCGTACTGGCACGGCCTGTGAGCCTATTTTCCTGTATGGCAACCTGTATCGCTTGCCATAAGGTAATTTGTCGCTCACGGGTTAAGTTTCTCAAAATATCTAAGGTGCGATCACCAATACCACGAGGGGGCGTATTGATCACCCGTTCAAAAGCGGCATCATCTTGGCGGTTATTAATCAAACGCAAATAAGCCAACGCATCTTTAATTTCTTGGCGTTCAAAAAAGCGCATTCCCCCATAAATACGGTAAGGAATTTGACAGCGAATTAGGGCTTCTTCAATCACACGGGATTGGCTGTTACTGCGATAAAGCACAGCACAGTCATCCAATTTTCCGCCATTTTCAATCCAATCTTGAATTTGGGAGGCCACAAATTTTGCCTCATCTAATTCATTAAATGCGGCATAAATACCAACCGGTTCGCCTTTTTCCCCTTCTGTCCATAAATTTTTACCAAGACGATCGGCGTTATTGGCGATTAATTCATTGGCGCTTTTTAGGATATTGGCGGTAGAGCGATAATTTTGCTCAAGGCGTATGGTTTCTCCTTTGAAATCTTTGAGGAATTTTTGGATATTTTCAATCTGAGCCCCACGCCAGCCATAGATAGACTGGTCATCATCGCCCACAATCATCACTTTGCCTGTTTGTCCTGCAAAAATTTTAAGCCATTGATATTGAATTTTGTTGGTATCTTGGAATTCGTCCACCAAAATATGTTGGAAACGTTGTTGATAACGCTGCAAAATCAGCGGTTTTTTGGCAAATAATTCATAAGCACGAATGAGCAATTCTGCAAAATCCACCAAACCTGCCCGATCACAAGTATCTTGGTAGATCTGATAAATTTTAATCCATTCACGCTCTTGGCGATCATTGAAATCTTCGATCTCTTGTGGTCGTAAACCTTCATCTTTTTTATTATTGATGTACCAACAAGCCTGTTTGGGTGGAAAAGCTTTTTCATCAACGTTATGTAATTTCAACAAACGTTTCACCAAACGAAGTTGATCTTCTGAATCTAAAATTTGAAAGTCTTGTGGTAACCCCACATCTAAATGATGCGCCCGCAATAAACGATGAGCAATGCTATGGAAAGTCCCAATCCACATACCCAATAAATTTGAGTTGGAATATTGATTTAATGTGGTTTGAATACGATGACGCATTTCTGCTGCGGCTTTATTGGTGAACGTCACCGCCATAATGCTACCTTCGGAAATATTTTCCACCGCCACCAACCAGCCAATACGATGGGTTAATACACGGGTTTTTCCACTTCCCGCCCCGGCCAATACTAAATAATTGCCAAGCGGTGCGGTCACCGCTTCACGTTGTTTATCATTCAAACCGTCAAGTAATTCAGAAATATCCATAGCATTATATTATCTGTTTAAATTTACAGTTATTATAGACATTATTTTTTAATACCACAACGACAGAAACAAAAACAGATCAGACTTTACAAAAATAAGATTAGCACTTATAGTTCCGGGTCGGTTAGTCGGGGTGCGAAAATCGCTGAGAAATACCCGTGAACCTGAAGCAGTTAGCACTGACGTAGGAAACTAATCTCCTCTTCCTCAAGGGCTGACTTACTTTTTCTTTGATTCATAATAAGTAAGGATGCATGATGACCCATTATACGCATTTAAAAAACACCTTAAAATTTACCGCACTTTGCGTTCTTTTAGGTTTCAGTTTACCCAATCACGCCCAAGCACAGGGCAAACTCGTTATTTATTGTAGTGTTCAAAACACCACCTGCGAGAAAGTTTCGCAGGCATTTAGCAAAAAATATAATGTTGAAACGCAATTTGTGCGCCATAGCACCGGCACGGTGCTCGGCAAACTCAAGGCTGAAAAAGATAATCCTCAAGCGGACGTTTGGTACGGTGGCACTTTTGAGCCACATCTTCAAGCGCGTGATGCCGGTTTGCTTGCCACTTACCGTTCGCCCGAACAGAAAAATATTATGCCGCAATTTAAAAAATTAGTTGAAGAGCGTGGCGATACCACCTCAATTATTTATTTGATGGAGCTTGGTATCGGTATCAATGAAAAACTGCTTGCGGAAAAAAATATCAGCAAACCACAATGTTACGCTGATTTACTCAAACCCGAATTTAAAGATCTGGTTCAATACCCTGATCCGCGCGTATCTGGTACAGGATATAGCATTCTCACGACCTTAATTGAAACCATGGGTGAAGATAAAGCCTTCGATTATTTAAAAGCACTCAATAAAAATATTTCCCAATACACCAAAACTGGTATGGCAACCAGCCATCTTTCAACAGGTGCGACTGCTGTGAATATTAGCTTTATGCATGCCTATGTGCGTGAAAAAGATAAAGGCGCGCCGGTTGTCGGTATCCTACCTTGTGAAGGTGTGGGCTATACATTAGGTGCAGCGAGTATCATAAAAAACGGGCGAAATTTAGACAACGCAAAACGCTTTATCGATTTTGTGCTTTCTGCCGAAGCACAAGAAATTCCATGGCGTGAGGCGGACTCTTATCAATTACCGACAAATATTCATGCCAAATCACATCCTAATCTTCCGGATCCGATGAAATTAAAATTAATTGATATTGATTTCGTTCGATTTGGTTCGGATCAAGAGGCAAAACGCTTGATTAACCGTTGGATGAAAGAGGTGAAAGGCGAATAAAAGTCCAACAAAAAGACGAGGCGATATTAGGTCACCTCGTCTTTTTTTACCTCAGTAGGTTAGCAGTAAAAACACCTAAAAAATCAACCGCTCTTTTCCGCTGTAAATGTTGCCTTTTCCTTCCCTGGCGAATCCAACCAAAGTGAGATTATGCGCTTCCGCCATTTTCACGGCTAAATCCGTTGCCGCAGAGATAGCAACGAGTAATTCAACCCCACTAGAAACCACTTTTTGTACCATTTCATAACTTGCCCGACTTGAGGCAATAATAAAACCTTGCGGTTTACCTGCTTTGATATACCATCCTATCAATTTATCCAGCGCCACATGGCGACCAACATCTTCCCGAATCGCAAGCAATTTACCTCGTAAATCAAAAAATGCGCAGGCATGCGTTGCCCCTGTTTGTTTGCCAAGTTGTTGATGGGTTTGTAAAGTAAAAAGACAACTATCCAATAAGTTAATATCTAGCTGAAAAGTGCGGTCCAATTTAGGAAAGTTTTTGTAAACTTGGTTAAGTTGTTCCGCCCCACAAATACCGCACCCCGTACGCCCGGTGAGATTACGGCGATGGGTCTTAAGAGCCATAAATTGACGACTGGAAAGCTCAATTTGCACTTCAATACCATTACATACTTCTATTACGTCAACCCCATAAATCTCCGAAGGGCTATTAATGATCCCTTCAGTTAAGGAAAACCCTAAAGCAAAATTCTCTAAATCTTGCGGAGAACACATCATCACCGCATGGGAAATACCGTTATAAACAAGCGAAACCGGGATTTCGACAGCAAGAAAATCATTTTTTGTTTGTAAAAGTGCGGTTGATTTTTCTGATATTTTTGGCTTTTTGAAAAAATTGACGGCTTGTTCTATAAATCCATTCATTGGTGACCTGACTATTGAATAATGTAAAACAAATGTTAATTCATTGCTAATTTCGTGATCTTGGTCACGCATTTTTGTGGATATAATGTATTTTGATTATAGATTTATCGCTAAAAAATCGGTATCCTACGCCCAACTTAAATTGCTGTTTTTCTATACGCAATTTAGTCTATTGGTTGTCGTTTATTCTAACGAAATCAGCTCAATTTTCTAGATGAATTTCTTTACTATCTAAAATATCTCAACAATCTTTTGTTGAAAGGAGTGATTATGCAGGTCTCAAGAAGAAAGTTCTTTAAGATCTGTGCAGGTGGTATGGCGGGCACTTCTGCTGCTATGTTAGGCTTTGCTCCGGCAAATGCGTTAGCGGCACCGCGTGAATATAAATTATTGCGCGCTTACGAATCCCGTAACACCTGTACATATTGTGCCGTCAGTTGCGGTATGTTGCTTTATAGTACAGGCAAGCCTCATACAGGCTTAAGTGGCTACACCGGTACAAATACTCGTTCAAAATTATTTCACCTTGAAGGCGACCCTGACCATCCAATTAGCCGTGGTGCGCTTTGTCCAAAAGGCGCTGGTGCCCTTGATTATATTAACAGTGAAAGCCGTGCTTTATACCCTCAATATCGTGCACCGGGTTCCGACAAATGGGAACGTCTCTCTTGGCAAGATGCCATCAAGCGCATTGCCCGCTTAATGAAAAATGACCGTGATGCCAACTTTGTTGAAACCGATGCAAGCGGGAAAACCGTCAACCGTTGGTCAACCACAGGAATTATGACCGCTTCCGCCATGAGCAATGAAGCTGCGTTACTGACGCAAAAATGGATTCGAATGCTCGGGATGGTGCCGGTCTGTAACCAAGCAAATACTTGACACGGACCAACGGTAGCAAGTCTTGCTCCATCATTTGGTCGCGGTGCCATGACAAATAACTGGGTTGACATCAAAAATGCCAATTTAATTCTCGTTCAAGGCGGTAACCCTGCCGAAGCCCACCCTGTCGGCTTCCGTTGGGCAATTGAAGCGAAGAAAAACGGTGCCAAAATCATCGTTATCGATCCACGCTTTAACCGTACAGCCTCTGTAGCTGATCTTCATGCGCCAATCCGTTCCGGTTCTGATATTGCGTTCTTAATGGGCGTGATTCGTTATTTATTGGAAAAAGATAAGATTCAGCACGAATATGTTAAACACTACACCAACGCCTCTTTCTTAGTCAACGAAGGCTTTAAATTTGAAGACGGCCTGTTCTCAGGCTACGATGCAGAAAAACGTAGCTATGACAAATCAACTTGGAATTATCAATTTGATGAGAATGGTCAGGCTAAGCGTGATATGACATTACAACACCCACGTTGTGTCATTAATGTCTTAAAAGAGCATGTTGCTCGTTACACCCCTGAAATGGTTGAACGTATTACCGGTGTAAAACAAAAACTGTTCTTAGAAATTTGTAAAGAAATCGGTGAAACCGCTAAGCCGGATAAAACCATGACGCATTTATATGCATTAGGTTTTACGGAACATACTATCGGTACACAAAATATCCGCTCAATGGCAATGATCCAGTTGCTATTAGGTAATATGGGGATGCCGGGCGGTGGTATTAACGCATTACGCGGACACTCAAATGTACAAGGTACGACCGATATGGGGTTATTACCTACCTCCCTACCGGGCTATATGCGTTTACCAAACGATAAAGACACCTCTTATGAGCAATATATCAATGCGATTACGCCAAAAGATATCGTTCCGGGTCAAATCAACTATTACCGTAATACCTCAAAATTCTTTGTGAGTATGATGAAAACCTTCTATGGTGATAAAGCAACCAAAGAAAATGGCTGGGGCTTTGATTTCTTACCGAAAACCGATCGTTTTTACGACCCGATCACTCATGTGAAATTAATGAATGACGGTCAAATGAACGGTTGGATTTTACAAGGCTTTAACGTATTAAACTCATTACCGAATAAGAACAAAACCCTTGCCGGTATGAGTAAGTTAAAATACTTAATCGTCCTTGATCCGCTTCAAACAGAAAGCTCTGAATTCTGGAAAAACTTTGGCGAATCAAATGATGTGAATCCTGCTGAGATTCAAACAGAAGTCTTCCGTTTACCAACCACCTGTTTTGCCGAAGAAGACGGTTCCATTTCCAACTCCGGCCGTTGGGCACAATGGCACTGGAAAGGTTGTGATCAACCGGGTGAAGCCTTACCGGATGTGGATATCCTTTCTATGATTCGTGAGGAAATGCACGAACTCTATAAAAAAGAGGGCGGCCGTGGTATTGAGTCTTTTGAAGCCATGACATGGAACTATGCCCAACCACATTCTCCAACAGCAGAAGAGTTGGCAAAAGAATTAAATGGTTATGCCCTTGAGGATCTTTATGATCCAAACGGTAATCTAATGTATAAAAAAGGTCAATTACTCAGCGGATTCGCTCACTTGCGTGATGACGGTACCACCACATCGGGTAACTGGATATATGTTGGTCAATGGACGGAAAAAGGTAACCAAACTGCCAATCGGGATAATTCAGACCCATCCGGTCTAGGCTGTACCGTGGGTTGGGGCTTTGCCTGGCCGGCAAACCGCCGCGTGCTTTATAGCCGTGCCTCTTTAGATATTAACGGCAATCCATGGGATAAACACCGTCAGCTAATCAAATGGAACGGTAAAAACTGGAACTGGTTTGATGTTGCCGACTATGGTACTCAACCGCCGGGTTCTGAAACCGGTCCGTTTATTATGTCTGCTGAAGGGGTTGGTCGCTTATTTGCTGTGGATAAAATCAACAATGGGCCAATGCCTGAGCATTATGAACCGGTTGAAAGCCCGATTGATACTAACCTACTCCATCCAAATGTGGTGGTGGATCCAACCGTGCGTATTTACCAAGAAGACCGTGAATTTATCGGTTCAAACAAAGAGTTCCCATTCGTGGCAACCACTTATCGTTTAACCGAGCATTTCCACAGTTGGACGGCACAATCTGCACTGAATATTATCGCTCAACCACAACAATTTGTGGAAATAGGTGAAAAATTAGCGGCAGAAAAAGGCATCCAGAAAGGCGATATGGTGAAAATTACCTCAAAACGGGGTTACATCAAGGCCGTTGCCGTGGTCACCAAACGTTTGAAAGAATTGGAAATTGACGGTAAAACCGTTCACCATGTGGGTATTCCAATTCACTGGAATATGAAAGCCTTGAATGGTAAAGGTCATCGTGGATTCGCCACTAATATTCTCACACCATCTTGGGGTGAAGCCAATACACAAACACCGGAATACAAAACATTCTTGGTCAACATTGAGAAAGCGGAGGTATAAACCATGAGTGTACAATCTCAAGATATTATTAAGATCTCCGCCACCTCTGGGCTGACACCGGCACCACAAGCACGAGATCATAAAGTTGAAGTGGCAAAACTGATTGATGTGTCTACCTGTATCGGCTGTAAAGCCTGTCAGGTGGGCTGTTCGGAGTGGAATGACATCCGTTCCGATGTCAACGCGCAATGTATCGGCGTTTATGACAACCCTGTTGATCTTAACGCCAAAGCATGGACAGTTATGCGCTTTAATGAAGTGGAAGAAAACGACCGTTTAGAATGGTTAATTCGTAAAGATGGCTGTATGCACTGTTCCGAACCGGGCTGTTTAAAAGCCTGTCCTGCACCTGGGGCGATCATTCAATACAAAAATGGTATTGTGGATTTCCAATCCGACAAATGTATCGGCTGTGGTTACTGTATTGCCGGTTGTCCGTTTAACATTCCTCGAATGAACCCGGATGACAACCGTGTGTACAAATGTACCCTTTGTGTTGATCGTGTTTCTGTCGGTCAAGAACCCGCCTGTGTTAAAACCTGTCCGACTGGTGCGATTCGTTTCGGTTCAAAAGAAGAAATGAAGATCTATGCGGAACAACGTGTGGCGGATCTGAAAGCCCGTGGCTATGAAAATGCCGGACTTTACGATCCACCGGGTGTGGGCGGTACACATGTTATGTATGTGCTACACCATGCAGACAGACCTGAGCTTTACCATGGTCTTCCTAAAGATCCGCAAATCGACCTTAGTATCACCTTGTGGAAAGATGTATTAAAACCGGTTGCCGCTGTAGCAATGGGGGGATTAGCCTTAGCGGAACTCGGTCATTACTTGGCGGTAGGCCCAAATGTTGAGACTGATGTCGAAGATCACCATGAAAAATTTGAAAACGAAGATAAACACGGAGGAAAACAAGATGAGTAAATTTGAAATTACTAACGATACTCGTATCGTGCGTCATCGAACTCCTGCGCGTTTCAGCCACTGGTTTTTGGTAATCTCATTCTTTATGACGATGTTCACCGGTGTAGCCTTCTTCTTCCCGGATTTTTCTTGGTTAACAGAAATTCTAGGAACCCCGCAGCTTGCTCGAGCAGTTCATCCATTCACAGGGCTTTTAATGTTTGTTGCCTTTATTTTCTTATGTTCTTTATATTGGCATCATAACATTCCTGAGAAAAATGATATTCGCTGGTTAAAGGGTATCGTTGAAGTACTCAAAGGTAATGAACACGAAGTTGCCTACAACGGAAAATACAACCTTGGTCAGAAAATGCTATTTTGGACATTGATTCTTGCCATGTTCACCTTGTTAGCAACCGGTATCATTATGTGGCGTCAATATTTTTCACACCACTTTTCTATTCCCGTACTGAGATTTGCGATTCTTCTTCACTCCGCCAGTGCCTTTATGCTCTTCACCGGTATCATGGTGCATATGTATATGGCATTCTGGGTGAAAGGATCGATTCGTGGTATCGTGGAAGGATGGGTTACCGTTCGCTGGGCGAAAAAACATCATCCGAAATGGTATCGTGAAGAAATTCTCCCTGAATTAAAAAAAGACGAAGAACGTGAAGCCAGAGGTGAAAAAACCAAAGCACTATTTAAACGTATTTCGGATTAAACTAAAACTTGTAAAAGTGCGGTTAAAAATGACCGCACTTTTTATTATCGTGGTTACTAAAGAGAAATTATGAGCATTAAAATCTTATCTGAATCAGAAATTAAACAACAAAAAAACCATTCTTACGAAGCACCGCCTATCCTCTTTGCCAATCCCAAAAATCTTTATCAACGCCGTGCAAAACGTTTAAGAGAACTTGCCAACGCCTACCCACTCTCGGACTATTTACTTTTTGCCGCTAACGTTGTTGAAGCCCAACTCAGCATATTAGAGAAAAATCCACTACCGAAACAAACGCTAGAAAATTTGACGGGCATTGAACCACTCAGTGGGAAAAACCTCAAGCGAAATAGCATTTGGCGTGAATATCTCAATGAAGTTTTGTATGAAATTAAACCAAAAGCGAATGAACAAGTTGCTGCAACCATTGATGTGCTGGAAAAAACCTCCAGTGCTGAACTTGAAGAAATGGCAACACATTTACTTTCGCAAACGTTCAATTTAGTCAGCTCGGATAAAGCCGTGTTTATTTGGGCTGCACTCTCACTTTACTGGCTCCAATTAACGCAACAAATTCCCCATCATAGCCGCCAGGAAAATGCGGAAAACCTACATCACTGTCCGGTTTGTGGCTCCTTGCCGGTATCCAGTATGGTGCATATTGGCACATCGCAAGGTTTACGTTATTTACATTGTTCATTATGTGAGAGTGAATGGAATCTTGTGCGTGCACAATGCACCAATTGTAACGGACACGATAAATTAGAAATGTGGTCGCTCGATGAAGAACTCGCCCTCATTCGTGCCGAAACTTGCGGCAGCTGTGAAAGCTATCTAAAAATGATGTTTCAGGAAAAAAATCCTAATGTGGAAGCCGTTGCCGATGATCTCGCCTCGATTTTCTTAGATGTAGAAATGGAAGAAAAAGGCTTTGCACGAAGCGGTCTTAATCCTTTTCTTTTTCCCTCGCAAGAGGCTTAGTAAAAATGGTCGTTATTTTCCGGTAACGACCGTTTTTACAAATAACACGCCATCACCACCGCATTTTCTCTTTTACCATTCGGTAAAGGATAATAGTTTTTGCGAATATCCACCTCATTAAACCCTTGCCTTTCATAGAGCTGACGGGCAGGGTTAGATTCTCTCACTTCAAGCCATAGGGCTTGGATCCCTCTTTTTTTAAGCTGTGCCATCAGAGCTTTTAAAAGATATGTGCCAAATCCTTTTCCTTGCATTGTAGGTGCAATGGCAATATTGAACAAGGTGGCTTCATCCAATACGGTTTGGCAAATGGCAAAGCCAATAATTCGGTTATTCTCAACCAATTTTAAGTTTAAATAACGTTCACCTTGATTATTTTTTAGCGTTCCCAAAGACCAAGGAATAAGATGTGCTTGTTGTTCAATCTCATATAAGCGATCAAAATCGCATTCTTCAATCGTTAAAATTTGAGCCATCATACTAAATTTGTTGGATTTGCTGCCAAAGTTCACGTTTTGCCTCGGGTGAGGTGAGAAAACGAGTGTAATCAGGAGAGCGATAAATTCGCTCTGCACACAAACAATAGGGCAAAGTGCGATCAATTTTTTCAGCATTTTCCGCTAATAACCAATACTGTATGGGGTGATTTAACGCAAGATGCTGAATTTGATCATAATTCAAACAAAGGCAATCTTCTTTTTTCAATGTCAGGCTTAACAGAACATCCGTCAATAAAGGCGACCGGTTCAAATTTTCATCCGATACCACAATAAGCCGGATATGTTCTGCCACGGCAATCCCAACCGCACCTTTCAACACGTCAGGGCGATACAATTGCCATTGGGTAATCCCCATTTCTTTTAAAAGAAGATTGCGTCTATCCATATGAAACGATTAACGGGAAATAGAATCAAACGGATAGTTCATCAAGCCTTGCACAATGGCTTTTTCTTCTACCTCAGTTGGTTTTTGTTGATAGGCTTTTAGGCTACGGAATGACACAATATTTTTCTCTTTATGAACTACGGCGATAAAACGTTGGAAATCTTTACCATTACACACATAGTAAGAAGATGTGCCATTGGTTAACGTTTGCAAATCGCACACCTTTTTATTGGCATCTAAATATTTCGAAATGAGGTTCGGTTCGTGAGCAAGATCTTTTAAATAAAAAGTTTCACTGGTAATTGATTTTCGATTTTTACGATCCACACTTGCTGCAAGGCTTAAAAAACGGGGTTCGTCCCCTTTCACCGCTTGTGTTTGTTTCACGTATTTTTCACCATTAAACTCAATTTCAATGCCCGCTTTTTTCACACGCTCAAATTGAGCATCTAATTTTTTCAATTGCTCAACTTGTTCCGGTGTCTCCTCTATTTTAGAAGGAGTTTGAGGCTTACCTTGCCATTGCTCAATTAATTGACACCCTGACAACAACATTGCCATCGTTGTCGCTAACACGATTTTTTTCATAAAACATTCCTTAATAGTAAAAATGGCACAACGCCATGAAATCATTTTTTATCGGTGCTATCTTTGCTAGAATAGCGCCCAATTTTAAACCAATCACTCACAGGATTCAAAGCGTGATTTCTCTTGAAAGCGAAGTTTTAGAACGCCATCTCCCCTTTTTCCGAGGTAAATCGGTTCTCCTTGCCGGTGGTATTAACGATCAATTTCCACAAAAACTCGTGCAACATAGCCAATCTGTTCAGGTTTGGACTTGCTATTTTGATTATGCCCGAAGCCAAAGTGCGGTCAATTTTTCCATCGAATTTCAAGGCAATGCTGATCTTATTGTTTACTATTGGACAAAAAACAAACAAGAAGTACAATTCCAACTTTTGCAACTTCTTGCCAATGCACAAGAGGAGCAAGAAATGCTCATTATCGGTGAAAACCGCTGCGGTGTGCGTTCGGTAGAAAAAATGCTTTCCCCTTTTGGAGATATTGCCAAAATTGATTCTGCACGCCGTTGCGGTTTATATCATTTTTCTCTGAAAAAACGACCGCACTTTTTACTCAATAGCTATTGGAAAACCTATCATCACCCTCAACTACAAGGCTTAACAATTCACAGCTTGCCGGGCGTATTCAGTGCCAATGAATTGGATGTGGGTACGGCACTTTTGCTTTCAACACTTAACCACCCAATTAAAGGTAAAGTACTTGATCTCGGTTGTGGGGTTGGGGTAATCGGTTCAATAATCAAAAAAACCAATCCTAAATCAGCTGTAATGATGACCGATATTCACGCCATGGCGTTGGAATCTGCCCGCAAAACCCTTGCGGAAAATCAATTGGAAGGCGAGGTTTTCGCCAGCGATGTGTTCTCTGATGTTGAAGGAAAATTTGACCTCATCATTTCCAATCCGCCCTTCCACGATGGGATTGATACTGCTTATCAAGCGGTAAAAACCCTGATTAGCCAAGCCAAGTGGCATCTCAATCAAGGGGGAGAATTGCGCATTGTCGCCAATGCGTTCCTGCCTTACCCTGATTTATTGCAACAACATTTTGGTGAATTTGAAGTATTGGCTCAAACCTCAAAATTCAAAGTTTACTCGGTAAAAAATTAATCCATGACGGAAAAAAATTATACGATTAAGGATATCGCCAAACTATGTCAAGTGGGAAAATCTACGGTTTCCCGCGTATTAAACCACGATCCCAAAGTCAGCGAAGAAACACGAAAAAAAATTCAAGCGGTCATTGACAGCGTTGGGTTCAAACCCAATCGTTCCGCCCGAGCAATGCGTGGCGTTCAAGAGCCCATAGTCGGTATTATCGTCTCAAAACTCAATTCAAGCGGTGAATCACAAACATTACGGGCAATGTTGACCGCACTTTATCGTCAAAAAATCACGCCCATCATTGTTGAAAGTCAATTTGACGAAAAACAAGTAGCACACCATCTCAATTTATTTAAGCAACGCCAAGTGGATAGCGTTGTTGTCTTCGGATTTTCTCCGCTTTCAGAAAAAATATTACAACAATGGCGAGGAAATATGGTGGTAATCGCCCGTTATTTTAAGAATATTTCTTGCGTTTATTATGATGATCAAGGTGCGATTTATGCGCTTATGGATAAACTTTACGCCCAAGGACATCGCCACATTGGTTATCTCGGCATACACGACCAAGACGAAACCACAGGACGATTGCGTACACAAAGCTATTTGAATTTCTGTCAGCAACACCGGCTCTCTCCCAATTTTGTCCTCACGGAATTGGATATTGACGCCGGCTATCAACATTGCGCTCGGCTAGCCCAACCATTTGATGCCCTGCTATGTGCCACCACCAGCCTTGCCGTTGGTGCAGTAAAGTATTTACAAGAGCAGCAATCAATGCGCCCTCTGGCTTATATCGGACAAAATCCCCTGCTAGAGCATTTCGTCCCTAATTTAATAAGCCTTAATTTCGGCTACGAACAAGCCGGAAACCGGGCTGTAGCGTTACTCCTTGAACAGATTCACGGAAACAAAACCGTACAACAACAGTTAATATCATTTCAGCTATCCTAGTTGTGATTCCTGAAAAATTATGCAACAAAAACATAATTATGCTCCGCCAACCATAATTTTGCATAAAAAGGAATAAAAAATGATCATATTAAAATCTGATCAGCGCTATTTTCCCCGTATAGAACACAAACTGACTTCGCTATCCATCCAATTAATTCCCCCCCAATTCCGTGATCTACCTCACATTTATTGATCTATCCCTCATTATTGGGAACGTTCCCATTTACTTTTAATTTCTAAAGCGTATAATCCGCAACAGTTTAATTTTTATACTAAAAAGAAGGTTTTTCTTATGGCAAAACAAAAAATTGATCCGCAAAATGTGGATAAGCTAATCCAACTGATTGGTGGAAAAGAAAATATTTCCGCTGTGACCCACTGTATTACCCGCTTGCGCTTTGTACTAAATGATGAAAGCAAGGCGGATAAAGCGGCAATTGATGAATTATCAATGGTCAAAGCGACTATTTCTACGGGCGGTCAGTTCCAAGTGGTGATTGGTCAGGAAGTGGGCGATTACTACAAAATTTTGCTCGAGAAAACAGGCTTGGCGAGTGTGGATAAAGAGCAAGTGAAAGCCACCGCAAGGCAAAATCAAAAATGGTATGAAAGCCTGATTTCCCATATGGCGGACATTTTTATTCCACTTCTCCCTGCGCTAATTAGTGGTGGTTTGATTCTCGGTTTCCGTAATGTGATTGGCGATATTGCGATGTTTGATGGCAAAACGCTAACCCAAATCAGCCCATTCTGGAGCAGTATGCACAGTTTCTTATGGTTGATTGGCGAAGCCATTTTCCATTTCTTACCGGTGGGAATTTGTTGGTCGATTGCCCGTAAAATGGGCACTTCGCCTATTTTAGGTATCGTCCTTGGGATTACCCTCGTTTCCCCACAACTGATGAATTCTTATGCTCTCGGCTCACAATTACCGGAAGCCTGGGATTTTGGTTGGTTCGCGATTGAAAAAGTGGGCTATCAGGCACAAGTGATCCCGGCAATTATGGCGGGCTTAACGCTCTCTTACATTGAACGTTTTATGACAAAAATCGTGCCGGATTTCTTAAATCTTATCATTGTCCCGGTCGTCTCCATCATTCTTGCGGTGTTCTTAGCCCATACTCTCATCGGACCTATCGGGCGTGAAATCGGCAATGGCGTGGCATTTGTCGTGAAATATGCAATGACAGGCGATTTTGCGCCAATTGGTGCAGCGTTATTCGGTTTCCTTTATGCACCGCTTGTGGTCACGGGCGTACATCAAACCTCGCTTGCCATTGATATGCAGATGATCCAAAGTATCGGCGGCACACCGGTATGGCCAATTATTGCGTTATCCAATATCGCACAAGCCTCGGCGGTAGTTGGGATTATCTATGTGAACAAAAGTGCACAATCTCGTGAGGTAGCGATTCCTGCGGCACTCTCCGCCTACTTAGGCGTAACCGAACCGGCAATGTATGGGATTAACCTCAAATATCGCTTCCCGATGTTATGTGCGATGATCGGTGCTGCCGTAGCCGGCTTAATCTGTGGCTTATCCGGCGTATTGGCAGGCAGTATCGGTGTTGGCGGCTTACCGGGGATTCTCTCGGTGCAACATCAATATTGGGGCATTTTCGCTCTCGCTATGCTCGCTGCAATGGTGATTCCATTTATACTTACCACAATTGTGTATAAACGTAAAGAGAAAGCGGGGACATTAGCGTAACGCTTGCAAAATCTTCCAGCTTTATGTAACTGTTGCACAAAAATAGAAATGTCAATGACATGTATGGACACACTGCGTGTGTCCATTATAAAATCAAATCATTTCAATAGGTTAAAATTCGCACACACGCAGTGTGTCCCTACAAGATAACAAAAAACAACGTTGTGCAACTGCTGCATAAT